>CANKQN010000034.1 GCA_947485035.1 Rickettsiales bacterium
TGAAAAATGTGGTATTGTTATATATGAAATGATAAATTTAACAATTATGAACAAACCATTTAGAACATTTGGAGCTTTACAAGCCTTAGCAAATATAAAAAAAGTTCAATAAGAATACGCAATGAAGCGTCTGAAACAACTCAACAAGGGCAATAAAAATAAGAAGAAGAAGCAGCAGCCAGTATTAAAGACTGCCAATGGGAGTAATATGTATTTGAGTACGTTTTATATGAACGCACAGGATGAGTGCAAAAATACATTAACACAAGTAAAGGATAAGAAATTAACCCAAAGACACAAAGATTTATTAATGAAACTTGCCTATAGTTCCGTTGATAGAAGTATAAGTAATTTCGGGACGATGATTACTTATACTTCTAATAAAGAGAGAAATATAACTAACAAACAACAAAAACTGATTAAACATACGAAAGAAAGGAAAGAAGGTTGGAACCTCTAAACCACCTCCGCAACTGCCTTCATAATTTCTTCGAAAAGATTTTCCGATTTTGCCTTGTATTTCGGCTCACCTTTGACATAAATCAAGTGATTCCCCGAACCTGCTCCCGTAACGCCAATGTCAGATTCGCGTGCTTCTCCAAGACCATTAACAACGCACCCCAAAATGGAAATTCTAATTGGTTTTACGATAGATTCCGTCGCTTTTTCAATTTTTGCAACAAGGGAAATGACATCAAACTGTTGCCTTGCACACGATGGACACGAAACAATATTCACACCGCGGTTACGAATTCCAAGGCTTTTGAGGATCCTCCACCCAGCGTTGACTTCCTCCACAACATCGGCAGAAAGGGAAATGCGAATGGTATCGCCAATGCCGGCAAGTAAAAGCGAGCCAATTCCAATTGATGATTTCACAACACCTGTTGAAGCGGGACCAGCTTCTGTTACACCCAAATGGAATGGGTAATTGCACAGTTTTGCAAGTTTTGTGTAAGCTTCGTGCATCATAATGACATCGCTTGCTTTGACGGAAATTTTGAAATTTGTGAAGTCGTTATCTTCCAAAACTTTGATAGATTCAAGTGCAGATTCAACCATTGCATCGGCACATGGTTCGTGATATTTTTCCAGCATTTTTTCTTCCAGCGAACCAACATTCACACCAAGGCGAATTGAACAACCGTAATCCTTCGCTGCTTTAATAATATCGAGTGCGTTTTCTTTTTTGCCAAGCGTTCCGGGATTAATTCGCAAACAAGCCGCCCCATTTTGTGCTGCTTCAACCCCACGCATGTGGTGAAAGTGAATATCAGCAACAAGCGGAACTGGTGAATTTGCAGCAATTTCCTTAAATGCAGCAGCGGATTCCCTATCTGGCACTGAAACACGCATAATGTCGACTCCTGCTGCGTGGCATCGCTCAATTTGTTCAAGAGTCCCCTTCACATCTGTCGTTTTCGAGTTTGTCATTGACTGAACGGAAATTAAATTTCCACTTCCAACTTTTAAATTTCCAACGGTTACAAGGCTTGTTTGACGGCGAAGTATCATATTTTTGTATATCTAATATACCAAACAATTGCTTTGATTTTTTTAAAAGTCAAATAACAATTTCACCCCTAAAATGTTTCTGATTTTCAAATTTTCCACACATTGCAAAAGTTTTATCGCACGCTTGCAACAGCGTGATTTTATCGCCATTTTTTACAAAAAATGGAATATCTTCAAAAAAGAAAATTTCTTTATTAATGGCATCACGAATTTGAATTGTTTTTGTAAATTTTTGACTAAAAATTGTTGCAACGCCATTTGCATATAAAACACTTGGCGGCGCTTCTTTTAAAGTAACTGAAGATTTCCCAACTTCAACAATTTCACCGTTTGCAGAATAATTTTCAGGTTTTAAATTGCACTGCTTTGAGCAAAAAAAAGTTTTGCATTTTGTTGTGAATTTTTCTAAAACAGGTTCTTTAAACTTATAAATTTCATCAGTAATAACGAACGAAAATTCTGTTGTTGTGCTTGAATATGCGGAAATTATTCCTGCAATTATAATTGCGTCAATACCATCGACAATTTTTCGCAATATCACTTGTTGACCCATAAAAATTCCCGAAATAATATTAGGTGAATTAATTGTTTGCGAAAATATCATACGAATTTCCGCAAAACTTTCTGTTAAATTTCCAGATAGCACAATTTTGGAAATGTCAAAGGGTGTTGGTAAAAATGCGTTATTGTTATAATGCACCACGCTTTGCGAATTATTAAAGCATAATTTATTTTGATTGCTATTAATTTCAAGCAGTAAAATTTCATTCATAAATGTGGTTACAAAACTTCAATCATCTCAATATTATCAATTTCAAAAGCACCATTTCCACGCATTGAAAATATTATTGCTTCAACATTAAATCTTAAATGTTGAAAAAATTCGCACGAAACGGTTATTATTGAAGTTGAAATTTCCTCCAAAAAAGAAATTTCCCCAGTTTGGAAGTTCACTTGATATCCCGAAACAATAAGGGCACCATCTTTGAAAACACGCACGGTATCGGGCTTTGGTTTAGTGATGTTTTGCGTTTTTGTTACACTATTAAACTGAACAACTTTTTGAATTTGCACGGTGTGGCTATTAACTTTGCCAGCTTGCATATTTTCAATTTTAAAATCTGTTGCGTCGTGCATTTTAAACGAATACATTCTACCTTGTGTTATATGAAAAAAGTTTTCCAGAAGCTCAATTTGTTCGCTTTGTTTAATTGCATTGAACATCGTGTAGACTTTCATTGATGTTGTAATGTTTTTGCGAAACTCCGCACCAGATTGCATTCTGCTTACACTTGTTACATATTTCACCTTCTTATTGAAAAACAAAGCAAGTTCCTGCGGAAATTGTATATCTAAAAAAGCCATAGTTACGAAAAATTAGTTAAATCGCACTCACAACACGCTTTTTCATTATGGAAGCAGGTTTGTTTTGTGTAATAATTTTACTTGATTATTCCACAATTCGTGTTTTTTTGAATAAAAATTCTGAAATTTTATGGAAAAATCTGCAAAAAAAATCTCAAAAATCGCTTATTGTGGCAGAATAGGGTCGTTTTCACACGAAGCTGCAATTTCAATGTTTGAAAATGCACAATATCTTCCATTCAACACATTTGCCCAAGCAATTGATTCCGTCCACAATGGAAATTCAGATTTTGCCGTAATTCCAATCGAAAATTCAACTGCGGGCAGAGTTGCTGAAATTCATAATATTCTTCCCGAAATGAATTTGCTTATTGTGAAGGAAAAAATTCTGCCAATTTCGCATAATCTTTATTCATTAAATTTGGAAATAACAATTAATGATATTAAATTTGTGGAATCGCACCCGCAGGCGTTAATGCAATGTTCAAATTTCATTGCTAAAATTAACGCACAAGAAATGCAAGCACTTAACACGGCAATTGCGGCGGAAAATTTGGCAAAATCGGGAAGGGGGAATACCGCAGTGATTTGCTCCAAAATTGCCGGCGAACATTACAACCTGCACCTTTTAGCAAAAAATATCCAAAATAAAAACAATAATTACACAACATTCATCGCCGTTGGAAAAGATCAAATTGAAGTTAATGTTCGAAATTCAATAACTTGCGTAATTTTTAAATTGGGCAATGAAACTGGAGGAATTTACAATGCACTTGGATGTTTTGCGAAAAATGGAGTGAATCTTTTAAAGCTTGAAAGCTATATCCCAACTGGCATTGAAGTGAATGAAGCACAGTTTTTCGTGATATTTGAAGGCTCGAATTCCGAAGCAAAAGTTCAAAAAGCATTGGAGGAATTAAACAGTGTTACGAGTGAAATTCGAAACTTTGGTTCGTACAATGGTGATGCTAAGCGATTTTATTAACCCTAAAACTGTCCAAGAAATTTCACCTCCCATTCAAGTTCAACACCTGTTTTTTCAAGAACTGTATTACGAATCATTTCACCAAGAGTGAAAATATCTTTTGCTGTTGCACCTCCGGCGTTGATCAAAAAATTTGAGTGCTTTTCCGAAACTTTTGCACCACCAACTTCAAATTTATTCGCTCCAACTTCTTGAATCAATTGCCAAGCAGAACGACCCATAGCCTTTTCAGATTTAGGATTTGTGAAAGTGCTTCCGCCCGTGCGAACATTTGAGGGCTGGGCGTCAAGCCTTTTTTTTATAAAGTCGTTGATAGTTTGGCGAACAGCGTCTTTTGTTGAAATAACGCCATTTAATGTTGCAGAAATTATAATTGATTTTTTCGGAAGTTGTGCGTAGCGATACGAATGCGGAATTTCGTTTTTTTGTAAAGTTGCGAATTTTCCGTTTGGAAGTATGACATCGACAGATTCGATGATATCGAAGATTTCTCCACCAAAGCAGCCTGCGTTCATTGAAATATTTCCGCCAAGCGTCCCTGGAATGGTTGCAAGAAATTCCATTCCTGAAATTCCCATTTCCTGAATTGTGTGTGCGAGGGTTGAATCAAGGCATGCTGCTCCAACTTTGAAGCGTGTTTCTGAAATTTGTTGAATTTTAGAAAATGCTGCACCAAGCTTGATAATGCAATGTTCAATTTCGTGGTCTGATATCAAAAGGTTGGAAGTGTTGCCAATGACAAAAAAGTTTGAAAATTGTTGTAATACTGAGGCAATTTCCTCAGTTGATGAAACACGAACGAAGTTTTTTGCAACCCCCCCAACGCGAAACCATGTAAGGGGAGAGAGTGATATGTTATGTTGTAATTTCAGCATAATTTACGCAACTGCCTGTGTGAAGCTTAATTCTTGTGATTGTGCAGATTTTTTATCTTCATTATGCGAGCTAACCAATGTTTCACTATTACTTTGTGTTTGTGCTTTTAACGGCTTTGATGGAATGAAATACTCAGGGTGATAGCGAACTGCTTGAAATTGAAGGGAGTCTTTGTCCATTACCCAGTATTTTGCACGATAGTTAAACGCAATGTCGTGGTCGATAAGATGAATGATATCATACATTTTTTGTGCAATTTCGATAATCTCAAACACTTCGTCCGCACCCTTGCCCATTGAACAAAATTCTTGCATTTTTTTGCGAACGCCGTTTAATTGGAACAATGATGTAAGTTCGGAATTTTCAGTTCCAATGCAACGAAATGCGATATTATTTGGGCTTGAACTTTTTATATCAACATTGCGTTGATCTTCCGTGCATGAAACGACATAAGAGCAAAATTGCTGTGTGTGAGAATCAAAATATGTTATGCAGCATTGTTGACACGAAGGTTTTTGCTTGCTTGAATAAAGTGTGCTGATGTCGTATTGTTCGGAAGCGTAGTGCTCTAAAAGAGCGATAGCCTCCTGCGGGTTTGTGCATTGTTTGAAGGCTTCAACATAAACAGATGGCATTGGTGCACCGGCAAGAGTAAGCATAATGTTTGTGTTGTTATTGAGGAAAATTTTCTCAAATCCGTGTTCTTGGTTTTCGCATTTATTTGCAATTACAAGTGTGAATTTGTCGTGAATAATGTTGGTTATGAGTGACATCTCCTTTTTTAAAGTTAAAACTGTGTAAGTTGTTTATTTGAAATTGCAAAAGTCAAGAAAAAGTTATAAACTGTTGACTTTTATTTTTTGATAAATCAACGCTGATGCATTATATATAATATTGACAGTATGGATATTCGTAAAATTATGCAAATTGCAAGAATTCACCTTGAAGAAGAGCAAATGCAAGCTGCACAAAATAAGCTTGATATTATGTATTCTTGGCTTGAATCTATCAAAAAAGTTGATGTTTCAGGTGTTGAACCAATTTATTCAATCCACGAAAGCGAAACAAGAACTGTGCGTGAAGTTGAAAACCCTGAATTGTATCAATCATCACTGATTTTAAAAAACACGCCTGTAAAAAGCGATGATTTCATTCTTGTTCCAAAGGTTGTTGGTGGGGAATAGTTGTCACATCACACGCTATTAATTACACATTTTAAATTACGCCCTTCGTTGAAGAAACGCCTTCGTTTGTTATTGCACTCGCACTTTTTAAACATTTCGCAAACGCCTTGAATGACGATTCCACAATGTGATGCGTGTTTTCTCCATAAAGAGTTATATGAAGGGTTATGCCCGCATTTTGTGCGAATGTGTAATAGAAATGTTTAAGCATTTCTGTTGGAAAATCGCCAATCATTTCACGCATTGGCGGTGCTTGGAATTGTAAATATGGGCGATTTGAAATATCAATTGCAACGAATGCCGTGGCTTCGTCCATTGGTAAAATTCTTTCAAATGAATATCGTTCAATTCCTTTTTTATTCCCAATCGCCTGCTTGAATGCCTCACCAAGTGCAATTGCCACATCTTCAATTGTGTGGTGCTGGTCAATGTGGGTGTCTCCACTTGCTTCAATTTCAATATCAAACCCACTGTGTTTAATAATTTGTTCCAGCATGTGGTTGAAGAAATTCAACGGCGTTTTTACAAAACCATTTCCGCTTCCATCAATGTTAATTTTCACTCTAACACTTGTTTCGTTTGTTGTGCGTGAAACTTCGGCTTTTCGTGCGTTAATTTTCTTTGTTTCTGCAATAACTTCGTTCCAGCCAAAGCTTTCTGTCAATAAAAAACCTTTAATTCCAAGATTTTCACCAAAACCGACATCAGTTGTGCGGTCGCCAACCATTATTGAATTTGGGTGAATATCTTTTATGTGGTTGACAAGCCCTGTTTTTGGTTTTCTGCAATTGCAATTTTCACTTAAAAAATGCGGACATGTCAAGATTTCATCAATAACAATTCCCTCCGAGTAAAGAACATCAAGAATTTTTGTGTTAATTTTGTTGTAATTTTCCAGTGGGTTTTTTGAAGTTCCAAGACCGTCCTGATTCGAAACCACAACAATAATATATCCCATTTTTTGCAATTCTTTCAGGGAAGATATCACATTTTTTATAAAATATAAGTGCGAAAGGTGTTCAACTTGAAAGGTATCCTTTGGTTCAAAAATTACCGTGCCGTCTCGGTCAATAAATGCGTATTTTTTCATTCTGGTATTAGAGAGGGTTTGTCGTTTGATGATTGATTGACAGATTTTAGACTAGGGTTGCTTTTGTTCGATGCAATAGTTCTGGCAGAACCTGCTCTACTGCCTTTGCCAAATTGTGAAATACCGCTGGATACTAAGTCATCGAAATCAATCTTCACGATCTTTCGTTCAGCCGATTTGTCTGCGTGGAGCCGTGTAGTCAAATCGGATACACTCAAGTGACGGAGAGAACCTTCTCTACTGTGTTTGTCCGATGTAATAGTTTTGCTATTGCGTGATGGCGGTTGTTGGCTTTGGACAGATTGTGGTCTGTTGTACCTCTGACGATTCGAAGATGGTGACTTTAAACCACTATTCACGGATAAGTTTTTACGCAATTTTTCCATATGGCACGAACTCACTCTTTTCAGCCTCATTCCAACGAACTTTGTTGCATTTGGGTTTCCCGTCATTAATCCTGCTGCGTGCATTGTTGCTTGAAACTTTGTGGAAAATTCTAACATTTGTCTGTCCTCGTCAGTCTTATCATCTTTCTCACGCAATGCGTTCCATTCTTTCTCATTTTGTGCTTTTTGCCAAATTGTGTGTATTTTGTAAAAATTCGCTGTGTCTGCAGTATAAACTTCGTTGTAAGCATTAAGTAAAGCATTGGCAATTGTTTCGGTGTGTTTTTCTATTGTTGTTTGAAGTGTGTAATCACCGTTGGCAACGGCGGAATGATGATGCTTCGTGTCAATGTAGGCTGTTTCGTCGCTATTGTTTTCTTTAAAGAGGAATTGTTTTTGTTTGCTGTCTTGTTCAACTAAGGATTTTATTGTAAGCAATTCCATCAACGGCGAATTGTCATTTTTGGAAAGAGGCGATGGTGCCGTGACTTTCCACACTTTGTCACCAACTGTGTATTCTGTGTAAAATTTCTCTTTTTCGCTTTGTTTTGCTTCCTCAACTTTCATATCGCAAAACATTTTCCTGTATTTTGTAACATTTGATGCTGTGCAAAAACACACATCATTGTCTGTATAATTCAAAACCATATCAAGGCCGTTTAGAAAAGAATGAATTCCGCAGTTATAACCATCATCTTGCTTTGGAAATTTATCGCTACGCCAATCGGAAATATTTTTGCTAACGAAGTCTTTCGTTTTACCATCTAATTCAGCAAAATCCAATTGTTTTAAAACCTTACCATGAATTGTGTCTTCAAGTATCGATGAGAATAATGTTTGTTCATCCAACGCTTGTGTAATAGCGCTGTTATTAGTTTGTTGCAATGAATCGGCAAAATGGTAATTGTAACTTAGTGGATTTGTTGAATCTTTGCCACTTATCAGCTCCTTTTTCACAGCAACCCAGTGATTCTGATTTTTACATACAATTGCAATTGCAGGAGAATTGAGCCTGCAGAATTGATGCATATCTTCATTTTCAGCAATTACAAATAGTGGAATTGGTGGTTGATCACTTGAAGTTATAATTATTTGACCATCACCATTTTTACGATCACCATCTTGGATAGCAGTAAATAATTTCTGAGTTTGTGAGGCTATCTTTAAAATCATTTGCTGAATATCATTCACGTCAAGCCAAGCTTTATTCCATTGGCTTCCTGTCAACGCATCAGTTTGTACTTCGGCTGTGACCTGCTGGACAGTTGGTTGTGGTTTCGTATCAGTTTGTGTTTCGGTTGTGACCTTCTTGACAGTTGGTTGTTGTTGCGTATCATCTTTTTTGTTGAATAGAGACTTCATTTTGTTGAATATAGATGTCATTGTGTTTAATGGAAGCGTCAATAGTTTATTCAATCCTTTATTCAATCGTTTATTCAATCGTTGCATAAATCACTTCA
>CANKQN010000035.1 GCA_947485035.1 Rickettsiales bacterium
AGCAAGAGGTCAAGCTACTGATATCGAAATTCACACAAAGGAAATTCTTGCGATTAAAAAGCGTTTGAATGAAATTTATGTTAAACACACCGGACAAAAACTTCCTGTTGTTCAAAAGGCTATGGAAAGGGATAACTTTATGTCCCCAGAACAGGCTAAGGATTTTGGTCTTGTTGATTCCGTAATTGAATCGCGTAATGCAATTTACAGCACCGAAAAGAAATAATAAACCAAACATTAAAGGAATTTAAATTTTAAAGTATGTCAACAAATCTATTATACTGCTCGTTTTGTGGGAAAGGTCAACATGAAGTTAAAAAATTGATAGCAGGTCCAAACGTGTTCATTTGTAATGAATGTGTTGAATTATGTGATAGCATTATCACGGATATGAAGTATGACGATAATGTTGCCGGAGATAAAATTCCAACACCAAGTGAAATTCACAAAATTTTGGATCAATACATCATTGGTCACAGTGATGCAAAAAAGATTATGGCAGTTGCGGTTTATAACCACTACAAGCGAATCAAAAATCCGAACGTTGCAGGAAGTGGTGTTCAAATTCAAAAATCCAACATTCTTCTTTTAGGGCCAACAGGTTCTGGAAAAACATTATTTGCACAAACTCTTGCAAAAGTGTTAAAAGTTCCTTTTGCAATTGCAGATGCCACAACTTTAACCGAAGCTGGTTATGTTGGTGAAGATGTTGAAAACATTGTTCTTCGTCTTGTTCAAAATGCAAATTACGATATAGCCAAAGCAGAGCAAGGAATTATTTATATTGATGAAATTGATAAAATTTCTCGTAAATCAGATTCCGCCTCAATCACTCGTGATGTCTCAGGCGAAGGTGTTCAACAGGCACTTTTGAAAATTATTGAAGGCACAATTGCTTCCGTTCCACCACAAGGCGGCAGAAAACACCCGCAACAGGAATATATTAAAGTTGATACAACAAACATTTTGTTCATTTGCGGTGGAGCATTTGCCGGAATTGAGAAAATTGTTGAACGCAGAATTACAAAATCTGGAATTGGTTTTGGCGTTGATGTTAAAGCAAAGGTGAAAAATACAATTTCCTTAATTAAAGATGTTACAATTGAAGATGTTATTTCATATGGTTTAATTCCTGAATTTATCGGTCGTTTGCAAGTTCTTGCAAAATTGAGCGAACTTACGGAAGACGAACTTGTAAGAGTTCTTCACGAACCAAAAAACGCAATTATTAAACAATATACAAAACTGTTTGAATATGATAACGCGAATTTGGTCTTCACAGATGAAGCGATTTCAGAAGTAGCAAAAGAAGCAATTCGTTGCAAGACTGGTGCTCGTGGACTTCGCACAATCATTGAATCAACGCTTCTTGAAACAATGTACACACTGCCGGATACTCGCGATTCCCTTCGCACGGTTGTGATTGATAAAGCCGTTATTGCGGAAAAGGCAAAACCTCAAATTCGAATTGAAAAGGCAAGCGTGAAAGAGAAAAAATCGAAAAAAGAAACAGAAAAAAAGCTTGACAATTCACCCGTTGACGAACAAAAAGAGGCAAACTAAGGTGAAATTGCATGGTAATTAAGGGTCAAACTGGAAACTGGAATATTGTTGTTGGAATTGAAGTCCACGCACAAATTAACACGAAAACAAAGTTGTTTTCTTCCAGTGCGGCAACTCATGATGCTATGCCCAACACCCAAGTTTCGTTCTTTGATATTGCTTCGCCGGGTCAATTGCCGGTTTTGAATATGCAAGCCGTGAAAAAAGCCGCAAAAACTGGCTTTGCAATTAAAGGAACGGTCAACAAAAATTCTTCGTTTGATAGAAAACATTATTTCTACCCCGATCTTCCCCAAGGTTATCAAATAACCCAACTTTATCACCCAATTGTTGATGGCGGTGCGATTGAAATTCTTGATGAAAACAAAGTTAAAAAAACAATTCGAATCAATCGAATTCACATTGAGCAAGATGCGGGCAAGTTAATTCACGATATTTACGACGATAAATCCTGCGTTGACCTTAACCGTGCGGGAATTCCACTTATGGAAATCGTTTCAGAGGCAGACATGACATCGCCACATCAGGCAGTTGAATATGTCAAAAATTTGCGACTTTTGCTCCGTGCAATTGAAACAAGTGATGCAGACATGGAAAAAGGAAACTTTCGCTGCGATGTCAACATTTCGGTTATGCGTGAAGGCGAAACAAAGTTTGGAACAAGGTGTGAAATCAAAAATGTGAACTCAATTCGCTCCGTTGCAAGAGCAATTGAAGTTGAGGCAAACCGCCATGTGGAGTTGATCGAATCGGGGCAAAAGGTAATTCAACAAACGCGACTTTTCGACGCCAAAACCGAAACAACTCGCAAAATGCGTAACAAAGAAGAAGAGGACGACTACCGCTACTTCCCAGACCCTGACCTTATGCCCGTCAACTTAACGGACGAATTTTTGGCGGAAATCAAGGCAAGCTTGCCTGAACTTCCAAGTGAAAAAATTAATCGATACCAATCGCAATATTCACTTTCATATTACGATGCCGCAGTCCTAATTTCCGAAAAATCCATAAACGATTACTTCGAACAGGGTGCTTTTGAAGCAAAAGATACCAAAAACTTCGTCAACTTGCTTTTAAGCGAACTTCTTGGGCGAACAAAAAAAGGTGAAATTGAGCTTGAAAAATGTAAAATTTCGGCACAAAACCTTGCAAAACTTTCAAATTTCGTTCAAAATGGTATAATTTCCAGTAAAATCGCGAAAGATGTCATGGACATAATGTTTGAGACAGGTCAAGACGCGGACACAATCATCAAGGAGAAAAACCTTACACAAGTTACGGACGAAACTGCTATTGTTGAATCAATTCGTAAGGTTTTGCTGCAAAATCCAACACAAGTTGAAGAATTTAAGGCAGGAAAAGTGAAAGTTGTGGGCTTTTTGGTTGGACTTGCAATGAAGGAAACTCAAGGAAAGGCAAATCCCGCTTCCTTAAATAAACTTCTTGTTGAAGAACTTGGTAAGGCGTAATTTAGAAAATTTTTCTTTCTTTTGGCAATTTTTGTATCACTGTACTAGTACACTATAACACTAATATACTACAAAATTGAGATGTTTCCCCATATGTTTTCGCGTAGAATCCAGCCGGTTTTTTCGTTAATTTTCACGCTACACCAATTTCGATTGAAGCATTCAATCGTGTGAATTATGAACCCTTTTTGGAGAGATAGTATAACTTTTGATTTCACAGACGGCGAAAAATAAACGAATGTCAGTGTGGGATTCACAACAATTGCACCGCAGTTTTTCTTTGTGTTAATTTGCGAGATCCATGCAACATTACCTTCAAAATCTTCCGTTGCATACCAAGTATCAATAAACTTTATAACTTTCAGCGGATATCCACGAACAAGAACTTCATATTCAATTGGTGATGCAGTATCTGGTCCCTTTCTGAAATTTGAGCGTATGGATTTGGTGCAAATTGTTTCACGATCATCATTCGCAGACTTTTTAATCAACGACTTGCTTTTGATGCGACTAGAAACATCACTCAAAGACGGCTGATTAAGGTTCACGGATTGTGCCGTTGAAATGTGTTGCAGTGCTGTGAAAAAAAATACTTGTGTTATAAAATATATAATACATCTATGTTTCATAAGTTTATTTTTCGTTTTAATATGTATATTTTTGAAAAATCTAAAATACAAGAAAGATTTAATTCTTGCCTTGAAAGTTTTAAAAAGGCAACATCTGGTATTTCGGTCAAGGTTTCTCCCTCATTGCTCGATTCCGTTCGTTGCGAAATTTACGGGTCAATGACAGCAATATCTTCAATAGCAAATGTCACAGTGATGGATGCACGAACGCTGTGTGTAAAAGTTTGGGATTCAAGCTCCGTGCAAAATGTATACAAAGCAATTCAGGCTTCAAATATTGGAACAAATCCCGTTTTGGAAGGCACAACAATAATGCTGCCACTGCCACCAATGTCAACAGAAAGAAGGGCTTCGATGGTTGAAATGGTTAAGCAAAATGTTGAAAATGCAAAAGTTGCTATCCGAAATGTTCGCAGAGACGAAAACGATGCAATAAAGCTTGCACAAAAAAACAAGGAAATTTCCGAAGACGAGCAAAAACGCCACGAAACCGAAGTTCAAAAACTGGTTGATGTTGCCATTCAAAAAGTGGAGGAAATTCTGAAACACAAAACGGAAGAATTGATGAATGTCTAAAACTACAAAAAAGGATATCGTGGAGTTTATCAAAAAGCGATATTCCACTTCCAACGAAACGGCAGGCGAAATTGTCGATGCTTTCTTGCAAACTATTGTGAAACTTGCAAAAAATGGTGGCGTAAATTTACAAAATTTCGGCAATTTCACGCATGTGGAAAAAAGCGTGCAAAGGAAAATCTACAATTTTCAAACAAAGGAAATTGAAACTAAAATGGTGGAAATATCTAAAATTTGCTTCCTAAAATCACGAAACTTTAAATTATAATTGTATGGAAATGCAGTCGCAAACACAGTTAAATGCACGATACTCAATCGGTCAGGTTGCAAAAATTATCGCCGTGGAATCGCACACGGTAAGGTTTTGGACAAACGAACTTTCGCAATATATAATTCCTGAAATTGGTGCTGGCAACAGACGATATTTCAACGAAAACCATGTGGAAATTCTGAAAACTGTTGCAGATTTAATCAACAACAAGGGCTACACTTTGAGCATTGTCAAAAAAAATGGCATTAAAAACTCCTATGAATTTGGTGAGGTCATTTTGGAGCCACAAAAAAGCGTAAATGCGAATATCGCAATAAAAATTGATGCAATTCGTGCAAAAATTTTAGGAATTATCGCAAAAATTTAATTTTTTTAGTTTTTTTGTATCACTGCACTAGTACACTATAATATTTTAATTCTGACACAGTGACAAGAATTCCTCCTCGCTTATGATTTTCACACCAATTTCCTGTGCTTTTTTCAGTTTCGAACCAGAATCTTGTCCACAAATCAAATATTCCAAACCCCTTACAACACTTGATGCAACAGAAAATCCGGATTTTTGAGCAATTTCTTTCGCTTCCGCACGAGAAATCGACATTGTTCCGGTGAAAAGGACTGTTCCACGGTTGCCTTGCGGTTGTTTTTCGTGGAAAACTTGAATATTTTGCAATAAATTTCCAATTTCCACCTTGTTTGCGTGCAAAAATGCAAGAACTTCTTTTGCGGTTTTTTCGCCAATACCATCAAGTTCCATAAGCTTTTCAAGTCTGTTTTCGCTGAGGAGACCCTCGCCATTTTGGAAAAATTCGGCAAGAATTTTCGCATTTTCAATTCCAACGGAATAAATGCCAAAAGCGTTGATTAGACGGGAAAGACTCACAGTCTTTGCCTTTTCAATGGCAGAAATAAGATTTTTTATGGAAATTTCACCCCAACCTTCCCATGTGTGCATGTCAATTTCTGGAATTTTTGCTGGCAGAAGGAAAATATCAGAAAAATTCAAAATAAAGCCTTTGTAGAAAAATTCTTGCAGTTGTTTTTCGCCAAGTCCAACAATGTTTAGGCAATCTTTTGAGACAAAATATTTAAGTCTACCAAGGGTTTGTTCGGTGCAATTTACAACATTCGTGCAACGAATTAGGGTGTCCGTTTGCACAAGTTCGCCGCCACAGCAAGGGCAATTTTGTGGGAAATCAAACACGCCAAGCGAGTTTTTTTCCACCACTTTGAGGATTTTCGGAATGACATCGCCCGCTCGCTCAATTTCCACAACATCGCCAATATTAATGCCAAGGCGGTGAATTTCGTCCTTATTGTGTAAAGTCGCCCGCTTAATTACAACGCCCCCAAGGTTGACAGGAAAAAGTTCGGCAACTGGCGTAACAATTCCAGTACGACCAACCTGCAACGTGATTTTTTCAAGCCGTGTCTGGGTTTTTTTGGAGTCAAACTTGTGAGCAACAGCCCATCGTGGACTGTTTGCCGTCATTCCAAGGCGTTTTTGCATGGCAAGATTATTGATTTTATACACAATTCCGTCAATATCATAGCCAATTTCAAAGCGATTTTTCGCAGCCGTGCAATAATAACCAAGCAATTTTTCAATTGAATTACAAACGGTGAAATCGTTAACGCAAAAGCCATTTTTGGCAAGGAAATCGTAAATTTCACCCTGTGTTTTGCACGGATTTTGCCCGTAGAAAATCCCCGAATAGGCATAATATTGTAAATTTCGTGCTTTTGCAAAGGCAGAATCTAGCTGGCGGATTGAACCCGATGTTGCATTTCGTGGATTTGCGAAGATTTTGCCTCCCGTTTTTGCATTTTGCTTGTTGAGTTCCTCAAAATCGGAGTTGAGCATATAAACCTCCCCACGCACTTCAATCGCATCATTTATTGAAATTTTTGTTGGAAAATTGGGAATTGTCAGGATATTTTCCGTGATATTTTCGCCAATTTCACCGTCCCCACGGGTTAAAATTCGCACAAGTTGCCCGCCATCATAAAGTGCGGAAAAACTTACTCCGTCAATTTTTTTTTCGGCAACGAACTCATAAAATTCCCCTTCAGTGTTCAAAAAATTGTTGATTCTCTTCAAAAAATCTCCAAGATCGGCTTCGTCAAAAACATTTCCAAGCGAAAGCATTGGCGAGCGGTGGGCGATTTTTTCGAATTTTGTCTGCGTTTGAAAAAGCCCGAGGGTGAAGAGTGGAAGTTCGTCAAATGTATTGTATGTCGACGCTACAGACTTTGCCTTTGCGTCATCGTCAGATAATAAATCCAATGCTTTTCTGCAGCTTTCATATAATTTTTTGCACTCATCATATTCCGCGTCCGAAATTTCAGGGGCGGAGTTTTCGTAATAAAGCGCATTGTGCCTGGATATATACGCTTTAAGAAATGAAGAACATCTTTTAAAGTTCTTAATTAAGCGACCATCAATTAAATCACTGTCTTCATCTATGTGGCTAAATGTTGCAAATGCAGATTTCACTTCATTAGAGGTGTGTTGAATATCATCTGGATCGGTGCCATGATTGGACACCTTATCAAGATATTCATACAATTTTGCTACTAACCTGCCACGACTTTCTTGCACTCTTGTTAACGTTGTCAATTTCGTCTGCGTTTGAAACAGCACGAGGGTGAAAAGATCCTGCGTGAAAAGATCCTGCGAAAATAAATCGCCAGAAGTCAATTCCCGCAAGCGTTTTGTGAGTTTGTCATATTCCTCATCTGAAATTTCAGTGGTGGAATCTTCATAGTAAAGTTTGTTGTGATGGGCGATTTTTTGCTTTAAATCGTCAATTTCAGTCATTTTACTTTGCTAACAACTTCGCCAAAAATGTATGAACCTTCAAATCCTGCAAGAACTTTCTCCGCATTTTTCTTTTCACACACAACAACCATGCCAATTCCCATGTTGAAAACCTTGAACATTTCTGCCGTTTCAATGTTCCCGTTTTTTTGCAACCAGTGGAAGATTTCAGGCGTTCTTATGGCGGAATAGTCGATTGCTAAATCAAGATCATTTGGGATAATTCGCATTGCGTTTGCGTAAAGTCCGCCTCCCGTGATGTGAGCAAGCCCCTTGATCGCACCATTTTTGTTTTGATATTTCGCCACAATTCCGCTGTGAATTTCATTTGCGGAAGTTTCGTTTGTTGTGTAAATGTGTAAAATTGTGCCGTTTCCGGAAACGTAACAGTTGCGGTCATTCGTTGAAATTCCAATGCTGGAAAGGGCTTTGGAAAACGAGCCATCTTGCAGTCTTGTGCGAGAAGCATTAATTTCGTCGCTTAATTGCTTGGCGAATTTTTCGTTTTTAATTGTTATGCGAAATTTGCAATCTTTGGTTTTGTAAGGAGAAACATCAATTTCGTCGCCATTTGGAGTGTTATTTTTTGCGTCAAAATCAATGAAATCCAGAACTTCTTTGACATAAATTTTGGTGGGAGTCAACAACTTTTCAAGCAATTCCGTTGAATTTTCGCCAACTTTTTCAAGAACAGCATTCACCAAAGAAAACCCGTTTGAATGGATTCCGCTTGATGGTAATGCAATTAGGCAATCACCTTCTTGGATATTTTTTGATGGCAGCATGCGTTCTTTTTCGACTGCTCCAACAACAAAACCTGCTAAATCATATTCCCCAACTTTGTAGATATCAGGCATTTCGGCAGTTTCACCGCCCGCAAGTTCACAGCCTGCAAGTTTGCAACCTTCGTTTATTCCAATAATTATTTGCTCCAAAATGGTAACATCAACGCTTGAATTTGCCAAATAATCCAAGAAAAACACAGGTTTTGCACCATGGCATAAAATATCATTCACGCACATTGCAACAAGGTCAATTCCGATAGTATCATGCTTATTCGCACGAAATGCAAGTTTGAGCTTCGTTCCAACGCCGTCCGTTCCTGAAACTAAAACTGGGTTTTTCATACCCAAAGATGAAACATCAAACACATTTCCGTAAAGTCCAATTGTGTTGTTTTTCGTGATTTTCTTAATGGTATCAACAAAGTTATCGCCTTTTTCAATATCAACACCAGCAGATTTATATGTCAATTTTTTCTCATATCTTTGTTGAATAACAATATTTGGAATGATTGAGTTTGACATTTTGAAATCAATAGTTATAACCTTTGCATATTAAGATTTTTTAATTTGCAAGTGATTTTTGAAAATGGGATTTTTGAAATTCCAAATGCCCCTTATGCAATAATTCCAAAAACGGGGAAAATGTACAAAAACTTGCTTCCGCAATCCGTTTCCACT
>CANKQN010000036.1 GCA_947485035.1 Rickettsiales bacterium
CACAAAGGTAGAAAATCCAACCACCTGTGAAAAAATTAGATGTTAGATGTTGGATATATTGTGTGCCAAATGTGTATATCACAATTTTGAGGATTATTATTGAACCAGATTTCACCGCAGCAACTGAATGAAGCAAGCTGCTGACGGGCGTTGGTGCAATTGTTGTGCGGATAATCCAGCTGTGAAATGGGATTATACAGTTCTTTGAAACGCCAAATATGAAAAGCATCAAAATTATTGCACCAAGTGTGTCGTTTTCTAAACTTTGAAGCAAACTGTTGTGCGTAAATGCAACATTTCCCGTGTAATTCCACACAAGAAAAACCGCCGGAATGAAAAATAAAAGCGTTGTTCAAAGGTGTGTGATAACATAAAGATTCCTTGTGCGAATTGCCTCTTTTGTTCCATTTTGGGTTATCAGCGGTGCTGTTATTAGTGTCAATAATGTAGAAAAAATTATCACCGTAATTAAATCGCCTGCGTAACATATTCCAAAAACCGCAAAAATTGAGAGGGAAAGATGCTTGAAAAAATCGTTAATTTTATGCTTATGCACGCTTAAAGTTGTGTAGGAATACGAATATAAATTGGTTAAAATCCACACAATATTCACCAATATCCCAAAAATATAAGCATAGATATCGCACATAAAGTTCAGCTTAATTATGCCAAAGTCTATGAAGTAAATATCAGAAGATATTGGAAGTTTTATGCTAATTATTAAACTTGTGATTGAAATCAGGCAAATTACCCCTTCGTGAATTTTTTTGTGCTTGCGTGCAAACATTCCGGTTATTATCTCAATAAACGGCAAAAACATTAACAGAGATATGTAAGCGTTCATGCGGTGAAATTAATTATATTTTATCATTCATAACATCAAGCTTTGCATCATATAGTTCCGTTTCAACATTGAATATTCCAAGCACCGTGTGGAAAAGATTTTGGTGGGAATGCTGTGCCTCACCATGAATTTTAACATTTTGGTTTGACCATAATATAAACGGAATTTGCTTTTGGAAATCTGGGGCAACTTTATATGGAAATCCGTGCAGATACATACCATTTTCACCAAGAGACTCCCCGTGATCAGAAATATAAATGACATAAGCGGGTCGTTTTTGTGCCTTTGCAAGTGTGATTGCACTGTGAATTATGTAGTCTGTGTAAAGAATTGTGTTGTCGTAGGCGTTGATAATTTCCTCTTGCGAACATTCTGCAACATTTGGGTTATCGCATACTGGTGTGAATTTTTCAAATTCCGCACTGTATCGCTTGTTATATCGTGGACCATGACTTCCATTTTGATGAAGAACAACCATTGTTGGTGCATTTTTATGCTTACCAAGATAACCTTCAAGACCATCAAGCAAAATGCCGTCAATACATTGTCCATCTTTGCAATACTTTGGATTATCCAAAACCTGCGTTTTGCTCGATTCAACGCCGTCACAAGTTCCCTTGCACCCGCCAAAGTTGTTATCTTTATAAAGAACATTCACCCCAAGGCGTTGCATAAACGCAGGGAAAAATTCATAATTTTCATTATTTGAAAGGAAATTGCTACGAGATAAATGCGAAAACATGCAAGGCAACGAAACGGCGGTTGAAGTTCCGCACGATGTTGTGTTTGACAGTGTGTATATTTTTTCTTTTTCAAGTAATGGGTTTGTTTTGCGTGGGTAATCATACACTGAAAAATTGGCAACTCGTGCAGTTTCCCCAACAATAATAATTAAAAGCGTGTTTTGAGTTTTATCGAATTTGGCGTCCAGTGCAATTTGTTGAAGTGGTTTTTGCTTGCGAATAGCTCTTTTAACCGCTTTCACACTTGAAATGATATAATTTGATGGCACAAGATAGTTGAATATTTCGTCATTTGCACGAGTAAATAATGCAATCTTTCTGTATTGGGCAACCACAAGAATGATTGCAAAGGCAAGCAGTGCAATTGATATTCCGAAATTTTTTAAAAATCCAATAATTAGTGAACGGTCTTTTTTAATTTTTACTTTAAATAAAACAAATGCCGGCAAAATTCCAAGGAAGATTATATAAAGCATAAGTTTAATGCTGAATAAATCTGACGCTTCTTGAACATCGGTTTTAAAAATGTTGACAATCATATCGCGATCGAATGGTGTGTTATATGCGTTTATGAAATAGGCAACAGATGAACTTAACATGACAAGTAAAATTGCGATGAATTTAATTGCCCTGTGAATCATAAGAATACTCATCATAAGGAATGATAGCACAAAAATGGCGATGAAGTATGTTGCAATGAAGAAAACATCGCTCACATTTACAATATCGTTTGCCATAAGAATTTTTCCAACAAATGCCTTGTTGTAAATTATAAGCGTAAAAAATGCGTATATTGCAATGAATGTGTTTCGTGAAATTGGTGGAATTTTATCGAGAATTTTCAGGATTTTCATATTACGCAGTATAAAATTGTTGCACAGGCGAGTGGTATTGAAAAGTTGTCGTCAATTTTCATTTTTTGAGAGACAACCTCCACCAATGCAAGTAATGTTGAAATTAGTGCGATGCAAATAATTGAAAGTTCACCAAATGTAATGTTGATTATGCAAAAACACGAAATTGCAAAGGCAAGAAAGCCTTCTGTGCTTTTTTTGAGTGAGGCAAAAATGTTTTGCTTAAAAAATTTTCCACCAAATGATATTCCAACAATTGATGCAAGGGTGTCTGACACAACCAACACGCACATTGATGTTATTGCCAGTCTTTTTTCAAAAAGAATTATTGTGAGCAAAATTCCTGCCATGAAGTATGTTGCTCCAAGTCTTGCTGTCATTTCTTTTGAACGAAGTGTGAATGCGAAAATTTTGCAAAAGAATTTGTTGAAAAAATGCATTTTACGCAAAACTTCCGTTACAATCAGCAGAAGGGATATTGTGGAAACTATTGTGATAATTTGTGATTTTTCAAGAAAATTAGCATAAAGCAGTGGATATATCAACGACGACAAGTGAATAACTTTTCGCCAAATTTCTTGCTTGGTAATCATGGTGTATAATGCAAATTTTCTTGTTTTTTCACTAAAACATAAAAATTAATAAACAAGGAATCTTTTCCCCTACTCAACCGTAACAGATTTTGCCAAGTTGCGTGGTTTATCAATATCATTGCCAAGTTTTTGTGCTGTGTAATAGCTTAAAAGCTGAACAACAATTGTGAGCAAGATTGGATATGTATGAACGAAATTTTTCGCTTGTGGAATTGATATTGACGAATTTGCGTCGTCTGAAATTGTGATAACAATTCCATTTCGTGAGGCAATTTCTTCATTTGATGATAGTGTTTTTTGAAACAAATTTTGAGTGTGCATCAGAGAAATAACCACGGTTGCGTCGTCAACAATGGCAATTGGTCCGTGTTTAAATTCGCCAGATGCAATGGCTTGCACGAGTAAATACGATAATTCCGAAAGTTTCAGAGAACCTTCACAAGCGATTGGATAAAGGAAGGTTCTGCCTGTGTATACAACTTTTTTTGCGGAGATAATCTGCGAAACGGCATCGTGAATTTGTTTTTCAACAACTTGGCTTTCAAGCACATGGGCAATTATTGATGGAATTTGTTCCAATTCGGCAATGATTTCGCTGGATTTTTCCGAATTTTGTGCGGCAAGAAGATAGAAAATCACTGCTTGAGCAATAAAATTCTTGGTGGATGCTACTCCAATTTCAGGTCCCGCAAGGCATTCCAAGATGTAATCCGATTTTTGTGCCATTGTTGACTGCGTGTAATTCAAAATTGAAAGAATTTTTGAACAATTGGTTTTATTTTTCTGAACGCATTCAAGTGCAGCAATGGTATCGGCAGTTTCACCAGACTGCGAAGCAAAAATGTATAGCGTTTTTTTTGGAAAAAGCTGCCTCCTGTTATGAAATTCGGAAGATATTTCGACCGTGACAGGAATTTGCGAATAAGCTTCAATCGTGTACTTTCCAAGACAACCCGCAAAATAAGAAGTTCCACATGCAATTATGGAAATATTATCAAAATTCTTAATTTCGGGAATATTCATTTCAATTTTGCCGTTTTTCACATTATGATTCAGCAAAGTTGAAACAACTGTTGATTGTTCAAAAATCTCCTTCATCATGAAGGTTTCAAAAAGACCTTTGTCAATTTTAATTTCCTCAATGTTGCGAGTAATTATTTCTTTTGAAATTTCAGTGCTATTGTTGTTGAAAAAGTTGACGCTAGTTTTTGTAATAATTGCGTATTCGTGGTCACCTAATACTGAAAATTGGTTGGTTTTGTGTGAAATTGCGTTGAAATCACTTGCAATTGCATTACCGTTTTCCATGAATCCAACCACCATTGGCGAACCTGATGAGCGAAAAACATAGAGGTTTTCGTCGCCGTTAATCATAAATGCAACAGCATATTTTCCGTATAATTTTGCGAAAGCTTGCAGAATTGCCTCATGCGGTGTGTGATTTTTTAGTTCACGATTCAAAAAATGAGCAATAACCTCTGTATCCGTAGCACTTTTGAATTCATATCCTTGAGATATAAGTTCCGCTTTTATTTCTTGATAATTTTCAATAATTCCATTGTGAACAAGAAAAATGTTTTCTGAATAATGCGGGTGTGCGTTTTCAGATGTAGGCTTGCCGTGGGTTGCCCATCGTGTGTGAGCAATCGCCATTGATGGAAATTTTTGATCTTGCGATTTTGCGATAGAATGTTGGCAAATTGCTTCAAGATCACTAACTCGTCCTGATGTCTTTTTTACAAGAATTTCGCCATTTTGTGTGAATGCGATGCCTGCGGAATCGTAGCCTCTGTATTCAAGTAAATGCAACGATTTTAATGATAATTCAAGGGCATTACTACCTTTTAAGTTGAAACCGACAACTCCACACATGTTCTTGTTTAAATAACTGTGCTATTCCTTGTGAAATATTTTTCTTAAGTCAAGAAAATTCATTGTTAATAAAAAAACTTGACAACTGAAATTTGCGGTTGGTTTTTTTATTTAATATTTAATACATAAATTTATGTCTATTTTCAAAATTGCTGCTATTTGCACGCTTTTAACTTCTGTTGCATTTGCTGATGAACACGAAGGTCACGGCGACCGTCCTGATAAATCTGAAATGAAAAAAGCTTTGGAAGCATCATTGAAAGCCGCTGATAGCGACAACAACGGCGAATTAAACCTTCAAGAATTCAAAGCATTTCATGCTGATATGCAAAAAATAAAAGAATTAAGTAAGCCTTCGGACGAACAAAAATTCAAAGAAATTGACGCTGATGGCAATGGTTCTATTACCAAAGATGAAATGAAAAAACACCGAAAAGAACACAAAAGCAAAAACAAAGATGAAGAAAAATCATCAAATGAATACCGCAAAGACAAAAAATAATCTTCGCAAAACCCCTTAAATTTTAAGGGGTTTTTTATTACAACAAGTTCTACTCCGTAAAGGCACCATACCTTGCCGATGACACCAATTTCGCAAATTTTGCAATTGCTCCTGTGGTAATTTCTGGTTCTTTTGGTTTGAAATTCGCACGGCGAATGCCCTCTTCCTCTTTGGAAATTGCAACTGATAATTCGCCTTTTTCAGCATCAATTGTAATAATATCTCCATCTTTTAAAAGACCAATCATTCCACCAACATAGGCTTCCGGGGAAATGTGTCCTACGCAAAGTCCACGAGTTCCCCCCGAAAACCTGCCGTCAGTTATCAATGCAACTCCTTCAACGCCCTGCCCATAAAGTGCCGCTGTTGTTGAAAGCATTTCTCTCATACCCGGGCCGCCTTTTGGTCCTTCGTAGCGAATTACGATTACATCTCCAACTTTATGCTTTCGTTCTTTCACGAATTCAAACGCATCTTCTTCGCAGTCGAAAACTTTCGCAGGTCCTGTGTGGATAATTGTTTTGCAACCCGCAATTTTCACAATTCCACCGTCTGGTGCTAAATTTCCTTGAAGGGTAACAACGCCGCCTGTTGGATATATCGGTTTTTGGACAGAATAAATGACATCTTGCTTTTCAGGAAGTTTGACATCAAATACCTCTTCCCCAAGTTTTTTCCCTGTTAAAGTTCCGCATTCACCCTCGATGAAACCACCGTTTATGAGTTCTTTAATCGCAATTTTTACTCCTCCAATGTTGTATAAATCGTTAGCAACATACTTCCCGCCGGGCTTGAGGTCTCCAATTAATGGAGTTTTCTTGAAAATTTCACCGACGGCAAAAAGATCAAAATCAATTCCGCATTCGCGTGCCATTGCGGGTAAATGTAATGCGGCGTTTGTTGAACCACCAGTTGCTGCAACAATTGCGGCCGCGTTTTGGAATGATTTAAGTGTAAGAAAATCGCGTGGTTTAATATCCATTTCAACGGCTTGCATCAAAATTTCGCCTGCCTTTAAAAGGTTTTTGTCGCGAATATCGTGTAATGCCGAAGGTGGCATGCAAAAATCAATCGGTGAAAGACCAATAGTTTCCGCAACGCACGCCATTGTGTTTGCCGTGAATTGTCCTCCGCATGAACCTTCCCCCGGGCAGGCAACTTTTTCAAGTTCCGTCAATTCTTCAAGTGAAATTTTCCCCGCTTCATATTTTCCAACCGCTTCAAAAACATCTACAACTGTAACGTCCCTGCCTTGGAAACGCCCCGGCATAATTGAACCGCCGTAAATAAAAAGCGATGGAAGGTTAAGACGAAGCATTGCCATCATAATTCCCGGCTCGGATTTATCACAACCAGCAAGTCCCAAAAGTGCGTCGTAGCAGTGTCCACGCATTGTAAGTTCCACTGAATCTGCGATTATTTCACGAGAAACAAGCGAAGATTTCATTCCAGAATGCCCCATGGCGATTCCATCTGTCACGGTGATTGTACAAAATTCACGGGGAGTTCCCCCGTTGGCAAAAATCCCTTTTTTAGCAACTTCCGCCTGTCTTTTCAAGCCAATGTTACAAGGTGCAGTTTCATTCCAAGAAGAAACAACTCCAACAAATGGTTGTGCAATTTGAGCCTCCGTTAAACCCATTGCGTAATAATATGAACGGTGAGGTGCCGACTTCACCCCTTTTTTTACTGTGTCTGATTTCATTTTTTTTAATCACTATTTCACAGTAAAAAATGAGTGTGAGTTTTAAAGTCAAGGGAAATGTGTTATATATTCTTTTAGGTGGGTTACTTAATAATACCATTCTCGCTATTTATATTCCAAATTGTATATTTGCTTGTGCCATCAGAGTTGTTTTTCTTCGTCTCCGTTGTAAAGCTTGATAAAGAATTTTTCCTGTGTGTTGAAATAAAAATTTGCACTCCTTTTTCTGCAATTTTCACCAAATTTTCCACAAATTTTGGAATACTATCTTCGTCAAGTCCGCTGTCAAATTCATCAAGAAGAATAATTTGAGGCGTTGGATTTGAACGCATAATTAACCACAAAACGAATGCTGTTTTTTCTCCCGTTGAAATATTTGCAAACTCAATTAATGTTTCCGGTTTGTTTTTGCGATAAAACCTTAATCTTCCAGAATTCCTTGTCCAATTTTGAATCTGAATTTTAAGACCAAGACCGTCAAAAAAATTGTTACACTCAACAGCAACCTCTTCTTCAGCATCACGCAATTCTAATAAAGTTTTGTAGTCGGTCATAAAGTTTTGATAACTGTCTTCTCGTCGAAATCTTGGTAACAATCTGGGATTGAATACTCTTTGTGGCTTTTTGAGATAAAATTCCCACGAAGTTTCCTGATTCAACAAATATCCAAAGCGTTCTTTGTAATCAGCCAATTCCTCTTGTGTATCAAAATGTGCAATGTTTTGTGATATATTGCGAATTACATAATCCTTGTGATGAGTGTTGAATATGTGCTGTAAAAGGCTCGTCTTTCCACCACCATTAACCGATGTTATAATATTGACACCTTTATTAATGTTTTCCCATGTTTGGTCGGTTAGTGTAAAGTGCCCTTTAATTTTCAATGTATTCATATTTTGTATAAAAAACTAGTGGTGGTTTATAATTGAAGCGGAATCAAAACCAATAACATCGCATTTACAAACATTGTTGAGGACATCAAAAAAACCTTGTGCAATTTCCATTCTTCCTTGTTCTTTTAAGCGTGATTCTAGAATATCCTTCATTTCGTGCAAGAAAAGGACATCATTCGCAGCGTATTTCTTCTGCTTTTCTGTGAGGTTTTTTGCCGCCCAGTAAGAAGATTGACTTTCTTTTTCAAGCTCAACGCCAAGCAATTCTTTGCAAAGAGTCTTCAAACCGTGGTGTTCGGTGTATGTTCGAACAAGCTTTGAGGCGATTTTTGTGCAAAAAAGCGGTGTAATTTGCGAAATTTTCAAATAGTGACACAAAATCGCGACATCAAACCTTGCATAGTGGAAAATTTTTGTGATTGACTGGTCCTCCAAAACTTTCTTCAAATTTGGTGCGGAATAATCGGTGCCGTCGAATTTTACGAAATAGACATTTTGCTCGGAATCAGAAATTTGTACCAAACAAAGGCGATC
>CANKQN010000037.1 GCA_947485035.1 Rickettsiales bacterium
CTTTGCATAAAATGCATATAAAACCTCCTTTTGCTTTGAAAAAGTCCCTTTATAACTTATAAAGTTGTTAAAATATAAAATACAGATTCTGTGTAAGTCAAGCATTTTATGCTTTGCATTATATTAAGAAAAATACTTTATATAGGATATTTACAATATTATATTTAACATAATATACATTATGCGTGAATAAATTTTGCGAGAATTCAGTGAGTTTTATAAAGAATCGATATTGTGTTGTAGTGAATTGTTGGTTGGTTGATTGATCTTGCAATATTTTAGAAACAGCTGTTATCGGCTGTTTCAATGTCCCGTGTTACAGCTCCAATAAATGTGCTATATTTTGCTTTGTAGATGATTTTTCAGTTTTAGCATTGATGCAAGTGAATTGTTTTAGCATTGATGCAAGTGAATTGCTTATGTTTTTTGATGAGACTTAAAACCTCGCAATTACTCAGAAAAGAACTCTACAAAACCCCTTCTGCCTCCAAAATTTCATGTAATTTACCAGAGGAATTCGCCGCGTTTAAATCATCAAAACCACCAATGTGAGTTTTACCGATGAAAATTTGCGGAACGGTTTTTCTTCCGTTTGATTTCGCAAAGCATTCATCGCGAAGAGCCTCATCATTCGTTATGTCAATTTCCGTGAATTGAAGTTTTTTTGCTGTTAAAAGGTTTTTCGCACGAACGCAATACGGGCAGTGATCTTTGGAGTAAACAAGAATTTTGCTTGCCATTTTTTGATTTTTAATTCTGTAAAAGCACTATTTTGAGGAAAAATATTTTGCAAGGAAATTTTAAAAAAATCCTTGACAAAATTACACGGTTATTATTTGAACTAAAAAATTAATGCAATTTTATGGCATACACATCAGGCGTAGTTGAAAGATTCAAAACCTCAACAGAACTTACAAACAAAGATGTTGGCTCGCTTGATAAGACCGACCCAAATGTTGGCACGGGCGTTGTTGGTGCACCATCGTGCGGAGATGTCATGAAATTTCAAATTAAAGTCTCGCCAGAAGGTAAAATCATCGAAGCAAAATTCAAAACCTTTGGCTGTGGCTCGGCAATTGCCTCTTCCGCCCTTGCTGTTGAATGGGTGAAAGGCAAAACTTTGGAAGAAGCTTTGACAATCAAAAACTCTGATATTGTTGAACATTTGTCGCTCCCACCTGTGAAAATTCACTGCTCCGTTCTTGCTGAAGGTGCAATTAAAGCGGCAATTAGTGATTACAAAAACAAGCAAAATGGTGGATCTCACGAGCAAAATCTCGACTCAAAAGCAACTCAATACTATAAAGAACGCAAACTTTCCGATGGCACGCTCGCGGAAAATGCTTCTGATGAATAATTCTGCAAAATAATGCAATTTTTGGTTGAAAAACTTGCAAAAGTTCACGAAAAAAATCTCTTTCGCAAGGCAGAAATCAAGGAAAAATTTAAAAGAGACTACACATCCAACGACTATCTCTCGCTATCAAAGTCAATTCGTGCAAGGCTTTGGCTTCTTTATGCGGTAATTTTTCATGGAAAATCTTCATGTGCATCGAAATACCTTGGTGGATACTCAAAAATTCATCAAAAACTTGAAAATGCCGTTGCAAAACATTGCAATTGCGAAAGATCTCTCATTTTTAGTTCAGGCTATCTCGCCTCAATTGGTATTTTACAAGGCATTTGCGACTCAAACACCGTGATTTTCGCCGATCGCAACATTCACGCATCTTGGATTGACGGAATTATGGCGACGAAAAGTAAATTCGTCAGATTTGAGCATAATGATCTTGGAGATTTACAAGCAAAGCTTCAAGAGTATTCACTTTTAAAGTTAAATTTTAGAAGTATTATATTAACAGAAACCGTATTTTCAATGGACGGCACAGTGATCAATTTGCCGGAATATCTAGTTATTGCAAGGGATTTTGGCTCATTTTTGATAACTGATAACGCACATGGTCTTGGTGCTGTATACAATGATAGCGATTATCATTTGCATATTCATATGGGAACTTTTTCAAAATCTTGTGCTGGATTTGGCGGATATGTCTCCGGTAATGAAACTGTTATCGATGCAATCGCAAATTTTGGCAGAACGCAAATTTATTCAACGGCACTTCCGGAATATTTACTGACATACAACCTTTTGGCATTCAAATTTGTGTGTAAAAACACGGGAAGGATGTTAAAAAAAGCAGAAGAAATAGCCAAAAACCTTGAATTTAAATACAAAGGGTCTGCAATATTGATAAAATCTTTTGATACTGTTGAATTGGCGCAAAAAGAATGTGAAAGATTGAAATTATTGGGAATTCTAGCATCTGTGGTCAGACCACCAACGGTAAAGTCTCCAATAATTCGCTTATGTGTAAGAGGTTAGTACCCTACTTCGATTCTTCTTTCTCTTTTAGAATCTCGGCAATTGATGATTTTGAAATCACAATATCAACGCCTTTTGAGATATTTAACGAAACAACGCCTTTTTCGTTATCAATTTCTGTTATTGAGCCAAAAATACCTGAAAGCGTCATAACTTTATTACCAATTTGAATGGAGTCGCGCATTTTTTGTTCAGTTTTGATTTTTTTTGACTGTGGGCGAATGATTAGGAAGTAAAAAATTACAAAAATCACTACTATTGGAAGCATTCCAACGATAGGATTTGAAGTTTGAGTTGTCGCCTCGGCGGCGTTTGCGATTGAAAAAAACATTGTTGAGTATAAATAATGATAAATTATTAATCGCACACTTGAAATGTCAAGAAATTTATAGCATTTTTTGCAAAAAACGAGTTTTCAATGCTGTTGGAATTGCGTGCGAGAATGCAATTGCTCCGCTTGTAAGTGTGCTAATAATTTTATTTTTCGAAACAAATTTACTGCCAAAAATGTGTGCTGCAATGCCGATTTTTATATGATTTGTGACATTTTCTATGGCAATTTTTCCCAAATTTTGGTTAATTTTCACGCCAAGTTTTTGCATTTTTTCTATATGCAAGCAGAGTTTTGCGATATCCTTAAGGGACATGTTAAACCCCTGCCCTAAAACGGGATGAATTGCGTGGAATGAGTCTCCGATAAAAAAAATGCTGTCAATTTCTTGATTTTTCATGAATTTCATCGCGAGTGGGTATCGGCAGATTTTTGTCGTAATTTCGTGAATTTTCCCTGTATGGCGTGCTCTTTTTGCTTTTTCCTGTAAAAATTCCAGAAGATTTACCTCTGTGATTTTCTGAGAAATTTCATTTCTCACGCTTAAAATTACCGAAGATTTCCTTTCCTCGAATTTTGGTAAAATAGCAATTACGCAAGATTCGTCAAAGGCCTCAATTGCGATATTTTTGTGTGGAAATTCGTGTGAAACATCAAATACAAAGGCGGTTTGAGCATATTCAATTTGCTTTTGTGAAAGTCCAAGAAGCCTGTGCACACTTGAATTTGCACCAGATGCACAAATTGCAAGATCAAACTCAATACCGTTAATTTTCACGCCATATTTACTATTTTCAAGCGTTTCAACTTTGGTATTTTCAAGAATTTTTACACCAGTTGTTAAAATATAACTTATTAAGTTGAGCTTTAGAAGTGAATTATCAACAACAAATCCCATATTTTCTTCACTTCCGCCAAGCTCTGAAACAAATTTGCTATCGTTTTTGAAGGAATAAATGTATTCAATAACGCCCGATTTTGCCTTGATTTCCTCTGCAATTTCAGGGAAAAATTCGAGCGATTTGTGTGAAATAAATGAGGTTCGCGTGTCGTTTTCGTAATTTGCACCAAAGGTCTTTTCTTCAAAAAGTGTTACCTCTACCCCAATTTTCGAAAGACCAAACGCCAAAGCAAGACCATTCAAACCCGAGCCAATTATCGCAACTTTTTGCATAAATTCACATTAATTATCCATTTTTAAAGCATCAACGAACGCGGAGTGTGGAATATCAATATTGCCGATGCTTCTCATCCGTTTTTTCCCTTTTTTCTGTTTGTCAAGAAGCTTTCGTTTTCGGGAGACATCGCCGCCATAACACTTCGCAGTAACATCTTTTCGCATGGCAGAAAGCCTTTCGCTGGCAATAATTCTTGAACCAATTCCCGCTTGAATTTTGACTTCAAACATCTGTCTTGGGATTAAATCCTTCAACTTTTCACACATTGAACGACCGCGTCTGTCGGCGGAAGATTTATCCACAAGCATTGAAAGCTCAGGAACTTCTGAACCGTTAATCATCATCGTCAATTTTACAAGATTTGACTTACGATATTCAAGCATTTCCCATTCGAAGGAGGCGTATCCGCTGGAAATTGATTTTAGGCGATCGTGAAAATCCAAGACAATTTCGTTCAGTGGCATGTTGTATATCAAAACTGCCCTTTTCCCCGTGTAATTCAGCTCAACTTGTTCACCGCGTTTTTCGGTGCAAAGCCCTAAAACATATCCAAGATATTCCTCTGGAACAAAAATTGTTGTTTTAACCCAAGGCTCTTCAATTGATTTTATATGCATCGGTTCTGGCATTTCAATTGGATTGTAAATTTCAAGAACTTCTTCCTTAATTGTTTCAACTTTATACACAACCGAAGGTGATGTCGTGATAATTTCAACATCAAATTCACGGAAAATTCGCTCTTGAATGATTTCAAGATGAAGAAGTCCTAAAAATCCGCAACGGAAGCCAAGCCCTAACGCTGGGGAGGATTCCTGCTCGTAAGAAAATGAGGAATCGTTCAGTGCAAGCTTGTTAATTGATTCTTTTAGTTTGTCAAAATCGTCGGAAACTATTGGATACATTCCGCAGAAAACCGACTGTTGAATTTTCTTAAAACCGGGCAGCGCTGGCGTTGTGATATCCTTTGCGTGAACGAGAGTATCACCAACGTTTGCGTCAGAAACAGTCTTAATTCCAATCACGATATACCCAACCTCCCCTGCGTAAAGTTTTTCTGCGGGAGTTTTTTTCGGCGTGAAATAGCCTAAATGTTCAACATTGTATTCCTTTCCGTTTGAAAGAGTTTTGATTTTATCGCCTTTTTTAATCTCCCCGTTGTAAATCCTCACAAGTAAAATTACGCCCAAATATATATCGTACCAAGCATCAATTAAAACGCATTGCATATCGCTTTGCGTTGAAACTGGTGCTGGAATTTTTGCAATAACTGCTTCTAAAATATCCTCAATTCCAATGCCGGTTTTTGCAGAACAAGGAATTGCCTCGCTTGCATCAATGCCAATTATATTTTCAATTTCGTCTTTGACGGCGTCAGGATCGGCAGCTGGAAGGTCGATTTTATTAAGAACAGGAATTATTTCGTGGTTTTGGTCAAGTGCTTTGTAGACATTCGCCAAAGTTTGAGCCTCCACCCCTTGGCTTGCATCAACCACCAATATTGAACCTTCACAAGCAGAAAGACACCGCGAAACTTCATAGGAAAAATCCACATGTCCGGGGGTATCCATCAGGTTCAAAATGTATTCTTCGCCGTTTTTTGCAGTGTAATGCAAGCGAACGGTTTGCGATTTTATTGTAATACCCTTTTCCTTTTCAAGCTCCATTGAATCAAGAACTTGGGCTTCCATGTCGCGTTCGGCAAGCCCTCCGCATGTTTGAATTATGCGGTCGGAAAGTGTAGATTTTCCGTGGTCAATGTGTGCAATAATTGAAAAGTTGCGAATGTTTGAAAGAACCTTCTGTGTCATATTCGTAAAAAGTATTGCCCAACCTTGACACGCAAAACTTACATGTCAAGGTTTTTTAGGGGGCTATAATACTCGTGCAGCTTGTCTAGTCTTGCTTGCATTGCGTTGTTTATTGTCTGTATTCGAAAATATTGATCTGCATATAGTTATCGAACGAAAAGTCTTTTATTGAGGCAATGCAAGAGATTTTTTTTATTTTAATTTAAAATAACCAATAAACATTTGAAATATATATATTTTCTTGACATTGTAATTTTACCAACTAGAATACAATAGTATTTTTTACTGCACAAAACAATGTTAAAAATTCGTACTCACGCAATTACAATGGTTGAGTTTGTTGTAATTATTGCAATTCTTGGTGCCTCAATAGTCACAATCGTGCTGGTGAATTACACAATAAATACATCTATGGCATCATCTTCAATTCAAAAAATGATGGATAAAACTCTTGCATTTAAAATTTTTGCATCGTCGTATGAATGTCTTCCGGGGGACTGTCTTGAAGCCGATAGCATTGTGCAGTCAAATATTTACATGAACGGAAATGGCGATGGTGTCGTTAATGTCTATGGCAGTTTAATAAAAAAAAATGAGGTTGCTTTTATAGAGGAGCACTTAACTCGCTCACGACTTTTCAGAAAAGTTTTTTTTTACGATAAGCTTGACTACACAAAAATCAACCTTGAAAACACTCTCCAAGACGGAAGTATTGCCAAATCTTACATATCAACCATTTCATCTGGTGGAAATTTTTACCACATTCTTGGTGGATTTTCACAGCAAAATTCAATAAACCCAGATATTCTAAACTTTGCTCCCATTAATTCAAAAATTCTTGCAATTATCGATTCAAAAGCAGACGATTCCAAGGCTTCAACTGGTCAAATTCAATGCTACAACACTAAATATAAAGTTGAAAATGATGTTATAGTTCTGCCAAAACCAACGCAAAATTATGAAAAAGACTGCGTTCTTTCATTAAATTTGCAATTTAATTCGTAAAATTACAGCCCCAAGAACGAGTCTAACTCATGATTTCCAGAATTTTCCATGAGTGCAACATCGCCAAACCAGCAAATTTCACTTTTTTTGATAAATAGAACCTTGTTTGCTATTGCTTTAACAACCTTCATATCGTGCACAACCGAAATTTTAATTGGTCTGTTGCCGTCGGGATTTTGAAGCTCATTAATTGTTTCAACGATTTTGATCGATGTTGATGGGTCAAGCCCTGATGTTGGCTCGTCAAGGAATAAAATATGAGGATTTGTGATTATCGCACGGGAAATTGCCACTCTTTTTTGCATTCCACCAGACAAATCCTTCGGGTATAAATCAATAATATCGTGTGAAAGATTTACCAAACTTAGTGCAATTTTAACATTTTCACGAATCTTTTCCTCGCTTTCAATATTTTTGATGAAATTATAAAACGAAACATTTTGCCAAATTGTGTAGGAGTCAAACAGTGCGTTCAGTTGAAATGCGTAACCAATTTCAGGCTGAATTTGCTCTTGTTCGTTAAAAAATGAAATTTTGCCAGAACTTTGCTTTAAAAGACTTGCTGCAATTCGCATTAAAGTTGATTTCCCACAGCCAGATTCCCCAATAATTGCAAGGGAATCTTGTGCATTAAGTTCAAAAGAAATATTTTTTAAAATCTGCTTTTTTTCAAAAGACTTTGAAATGTTTTCAACAAGAAGCCTCATCAGAAATTGTTAATAAAAGATTGCAAAATTTCCATTCCGTTCACCCCTGAAACAATGTCTCGCTCTGGGTGTGGCATCATGCCAAGAACATTTCGGTGTTTCCCTCCAATAATTCCTGCAATATTTGCAATAGAACCGTTTGGATTTTCAAGATACTCAAATGCAATACGGTCTTCATCTTGAAGTTTTTTAAGAGTATCGCCATCACAAAAAAAGCGACCGTCCGCATGGGCAATTTGGATTGTGAGATTGTCCGAAACATTTTTCGTAAAATGCGAGGTTCTGCTTATGGTTTTTAAGCCAACAGTTTTGCAAACAAACGAAGAGGACGCATTGCGAAGAAGGGCGCCATCGAGAATTTTTGCCTCTGTAAGAATTTGGAAACCGTTGCAAATTCCAATCACATAGCCTCCTTTTTGTGCGAAATCTTTAACTTCGCTAATGATTGAACTCATCGCAGCAATAGCACCAGAGCGAAGATAATCGCCATAGGAAAATCCACCAGGAATGAAGCATATGTCAAGGTTTGAAGGCAAATTTTGAGTGTGCCAAGTGTACGACGTTTCAAAACCAAGGGTTTGAAGTGCGGAAAAAGCGTCAGAATCGCAGTTTGAACCGGGAAATACTAGGACTGTTGCTTTGAGGGATTTACCTGATTTTTGCATTGTTCAACATCAAAAAATTCAATTTTTTTTATTTTATCATCATCGTTAATGTGCTTAACTAAATTGTCAACCTCAGATTCCAAAGTTTTTTTCGCTTTGAAGAAGGATCGTGCGTGCTGACGAATTTCACTGGGCTTAAAAAACAACATTGCGATAAGCACAACAACCAATATTTCGGAAATGGAAATGTTCATTTGATGTAAAAATGTGATTACTCAGTTCATATTAAAATATAATATTTTGCTATATTTATTTTGCAAGGTTTTCATTGTGATTTTTTTTATTTTTTAATTTTTGTTATACTGTACTAGTACGCTATAACAAAATGATGTTTTTTTTTAAGGTTAAATCCATAAAACCCTTATTCCACCGTTAAAGGCAAAAGAAAATGCTTGCAAAATA
>CANKQN010000038.1 GCA_947485035.1 Rickettsiales bacterium
CTCAATCAAAAAGTGCATAGTCGCCTGCCATTCAAATGAAGATGTACTTGCAAAAATAATTTCCAAGACTTCCCCTGAAATTATTCGTGAAAAAAGTTGCAATATATTCAAGTTTTCGGGCATCATGCCTTTTTGAGCCGAAAGCAAACCACCCAAAACATGGTAAGAGCCGTTATACCACAAGCCTTTTTCAAGATTAGCTATGTCTTCAAAATCCTCCACAACACAGGCAATGGTTGAATCTCGTTTATGATTTTTACAAATCGTGCATAAATCTTCAACTTTGTCATTAAATGCGATATTTCCACACTTGTTGCATGTTGTGATTTCGTTTTCGATTTTCTCAAATACCTTTATGAAGTCCGCAATTTTTGCCTTATTTCTTATAAATGAAAATGCAAGCTTTGAAGCCGATTTTCGTGTGAGTCCGGGGTATTTTGCCAAGCGGTTGACCAAATCATCAATTTCCATTTTTTTGCAGAATAATAAAGTAGTTCATCAATGCTGATGGTTTGAAAAAAAACGATTTTGTGATTGGGTTGTAGGAAAATCCTTGCGTTTTTATGTGAGTGAAATTCGACAGATTTTCCTTTATGAAGCTTGGTTTTATGAATTTTTTTGCATCGTGAGTTCCCCTAGGTACCAAATTCAGAACATATTCCGCCGCATATTTTGCGAATATTGTCGAAAAAATATTCTTGTTAATGGTTGATATCACCAGTATTCCATTGGGTTTTGTTCTCGTTGAAATCTCACGCAGGAAGGATTCGGGGTTGTCAACATGTTCAATAATATCATTTGCAAAAACGATATCGAACTGTTTTTGCGAGAAATTTTCAATTGGAATATTTTGGTAATCAATTTTTAATCCACTTTTTTTTGCGTGCTCAATTGCACAGCTAATCGCTTGCTTTGAAGCATCAATTGCTGTAACATTTCCGCCACACATCGCCAGCGATTCCGAAGCAATGCCACCACCACAGCCAACATCAAGCAGGGTTTTTCCATTTAGTGAAACAAGTGAAAGAACAAATTCCATGCGTAAAATATTCAGTTTATGCAACATCTTGCTTTCAAGTGAATCAAAATTCCACCAATGGTTATGCGAAAATTTGTGAATTTCTTCCGAATTTACAGTATTCATTTTTTTCAATTCAATTTATTCAAAACCATAATATCATAAAAATTAAATTCAAGTTAATTTGTTGCAGCATTAAGTTTTGCAAAGTTTTTTTCAAAAGAAATTGACATATTTTATTTTTCCTTTTCCACAAAAAACAAATACTTTTTCCTTCAATGAACTTACAATCTCTTTCAAACGCTTTGCGTGTTTTTTCTGTTGAAATGGTTTCTCGTGCAAATTCGGGACACCCCGGCATGCCCCTTGGTGCTTCTGATATTGCAACCGTATTATTCGCAAAATTTCTGAAATTTAATTCATCAAACCCAAAGTGGCTGAATCGCGATCGCTTCATTCTTTCGGCAGGGCACGCTTCCGCACTTTTGTATTCATTGCTGCATTTAACAGGATATTCCGACTGCACACTTGAAGAAATCAAAAACTTTCGCCAACTTCATTCCAAAACTGCTGGTCACCCTGAATTTGGATTTCTTTCAGGAATTGAAACGACAACAGGTCCACTTGGGCAAGGCATTGCAAACGCAGTTGGAATGGCAATTGCAGAAAGAAAACTTAACGCAGAATTTGGAAATTTAATTGATTACAAAACCTATTGCCTTTGCGGAGACGGCTGCCTTATGGAAGGCATTGCACTGGAATCGCTACAGTTAGCAGGACATTTAAACCTTTCAAACCTTGTGTTAATTTACGATAAGAACAACATTACAATTGACGGCGACCTTTCAATTACATCATCAGTTGATTACCCAAGAATGTTTGAATCTTTTGGATTCAATGTTGTTGAATGCGATGGTCACAATTTCAGTGAACTTGAAAATGCGTTTGTAACAGCACAAGAAGCAACCAAGCCAACGGTAATTATTGCAACAACTAAAATTGGTTTTGGAAGTGAAAAGGAAGGAACGCCAAAAGTGCACGGTTCGCCTCTTTCAAAAGAAGAAATTGCATCGCTGAAAATTAAACTTGGGGTTGATTATTCCATTGAAACTCTTCCTTTGGATATCAAAAACGCATGGCGTGAAATTGGTGCAAAAGGAAATGTGCAATTTCAAAAATGGAACGAAGAAGCTTCAAATTCACCAAAAAAAGAACTTATTCAAAAGTTTATCAATGGTGATTTTAAAAACGATATCGCAAACGCAATTGAAAAGGTAAAGCAAAAATTTGCAATTGAAAAGCCAACATCTGCAACAAGGGTTCTTTCGGGAATCGTCCTTGAAGAGCTTTCAGCCCTGCCATTTGTTATTGGTGGTTCTGCGGATTTATCCGGTTCAAACAATACGAAATCTGCAAAAAACCGCCTTATAACAAAAAACGACTTTTCCGGAAATTACATCGCTTATGGCGTTCGTGAACACGCAATGGCGGGAATTATGAACGGGCTTTCACTTTCAGGATTTCTTCCATTTGGTGGAACATTTTTGGTTTTTTCAGATTACATGCGAAATTCAATTCGCCTTTCTGCCATTATGAAAACCAAAGTTTGGTATATTATGACACACGATTCCATAGGTTTAGGGGAGGACGGTCCAACGCATCAACCTGTGGAACATTTGTCTTCACTTCGTGCAATTCCAAACCTGAATGTTTTCCGCCCGTGTGATGCCATTGAAACCGCAAACTGTTACGCCCTTGCAAATGAACTTGAAACGCCATCGCTTTTTGCATTAAGCAGGCAAAACCTGCCGTTTGTGAATGAAGCAACAAGTGAAAACCCTGTGAAATTTGGGGGTTACACCGTAAAAAGTGAGGAAAATGCGGATTATGTGATTATCGCAACTGGTTCGGAAGTGGGAATTGCTCTTGCTGTTGCGGTAAAATCAACAAAGAAAGTTCGTGTTGTTTCAGTACCTTGTTTGGAGATTTTCCGCAGGCAGTCGGTTGAATATATTGAATCGGTTTTAGGAAATAGCAAGCGAGTTTTCATTGAAGCTGGGCTTGTCAATTCATTCTGGGGGTTGATTCGTGAAGGTGATTTAAACTTCACAGTGGACACCTTCGGTCATTCCGGAAAAGCGGAGGATGTTTATGCTTATTTTGGCATTGAGGTTGGAAATATTGTTGGTAAGCTGTAAGTTATGGCTATACCAACATTTGAAGAATTAATGCTTCCCGTTTTGCAAAAAATTCAGGGCGGAACATACAAAAGAACGGAAGTTTTTTCAATGCTGAAAGATTCAATTCAATCGCAATGGAAGTGTACCGAGGAGGAAATGAATCAAACCGTTTCCAATGGCAACACAAAAATTCAAGATAGAATTGGCTGGGCAATGACATTCCTCACGAAGGCGGAATATATTGAAAAGGACCAAAACAGGAAGATGTCTTACATCATCACCGAACTTGGCAAAAAAGCACTTGATGATTGCACGCAAAATAACACCCCCCTGAACGTGAAATATTTGGAAGAAAATTCCCCTAATTACACTTCAAACTGGAATGTGAAATCTGTTGTTCCAACACAAGATGTTGCCATTATTGAAGAAAAAAATGATGTTGATATTGAAGTTGTTGCAGGCGAAATGCGAGAAGCCGTTGAGGAGGAATTGAAGGCAAAACTTCAAGCAATGGAATGGCAACAATTTGAAGATTTCTGCGGCGAACTTGTTGTGAAAATGGGCTATGGAATTCAAGGTGCACGGGGGAAAAGAGTCAAAGACGGCGGCATTGACGGCACAATTCTTGCGGGCGATAAGTTGAATATTAAGGAAAAAATATATATTCAGGCGAAGAGGTATCAAGCTGGGAATGCTGTTTCTTCGAAAGACATGCAGGCGTTTCTTTATGTTGTAACAAAACTTAAAGCAAAGGGAATTTTCATAACAACTTCAACATTTTCACCTGATGCGAAATCCGTTGCTAATGATGATGAAAAAACAGGACACATCGCCATTATTGATATCAACCGCCTTATAAGACTATGTTTTGAATATCAGCACGGTGTTGCAGTAACACGAACTGTCGATTTATTTGAAGTCATTTTGTGAAATAACAATGTCAATAATTAAACCGCAAAATTTAACGGAAAATTCACACCAAACCTTGATGGATTTCCTCAATTTTGGCGGCGAAATTTCAAAAGAAGAAATAATTCACTGGATCGCCCTTTGGAAATTAAGGGAAAAAGCCAATGTATATTTAGCAAAACACTTGTGTGTTTTTAAAGCGTTTGATGAAATTTCAACAAGAACAAAAATGCCCGCATTAACCCTTTTGCAAGCAGGGGAAATTTACGATTCAACGCATAAATTCGGCGGAACTATTATTACCCCTCGGCACTGGTGCTATCCCCAGCAATTGAAGAAAATTGTCGATTTCCCCCTCGCACTTCATTGTTTTGGAAGAGTTGAACTTCTGCAAAATCGTATTTTTGCCATGGTTGGTTCAAGGTCTGCATCAACGGATGCTCTGCATATTACTCAAACTTTTGCAACTGAGCTTTCGAAGAAAGGTGTTACTGTAATTTCAGGTTTTGCAAATGGAATTGATACGGCGGCTTGTGTGGGAGCATTACAACACGGCACAATTCAGGTTTTAGGCTCCGGTTTTGAGTGCCTCTACCCAAAAAATAACGCCGAACTTTTCAAACAAGTTGTGGCAAATGGGGGGCTGTTTCTATCCGAATTTCCAACAAATACACCTGCAATGCCAGACCACTTCCCCACAAGAAATCGAATAATCACGGGGCTTTCGTGCGGTGTTTTGATTGGTCAAGTGAATCGAAAAGGCGGAGTTTCAGGAACACTTGTAACTCTTCGCATTGCAATTTCGCAAGGGAAGGAGATTTTTGCGTATCCGGGGAATATTTTGGACGAGAGGTCGAAAATTTGCAATAATTTGATCAAAAACGGCACGGCACATTTCACAACTTGTGTTGAAGATATTCTGGAAATTATTGGTGATGGGAAAGTTCGCAATATTAATTTACAAGCAGACTTATTTTCTGCCGAAACTTCGCAAAAAGTGGCAAAGAATATGGAAAAATTTGAAAATATCACCAAAAAAACCCATGAAAGTATGGAAAGATCACAAATTGTAAATTCAATTGATGCGATTGATTTTCAAGATTCTACCCTTGAACTCGTCTATCAAAGCCTTTCAACAACACCTTGCGGAGTTAGTGATATTATTGTGGTTACCGGTCTTAACGCTTCGGAAGTTCAAACCGCATTAAGCGAACTTGAACTTATGGGCAAGGTTTTAATGAACAGCGTTGGGAAGTATTCAATTGCTCTTTTTTAAACCATCGGTTGGCAGAAAATTGCTTTTCACTAATATACAATGGTTGCTTTGTCGCCAAGACGAATTTTGTCCTGACACGCAACATCAAATACAATCCACGAAACCTTCGCAGTTGCCCTGTTTGCAACAATTCCCGTGCAAATTGCTTCTTCATTCATTTCATCTTCATCGGTCAGTGAATTCCTTCGTTCCACAAGGCGAGTTATCAAAACCTTTGTTTGAGGCTTGAAATCTTCTTCAATTCCTCTGTTTAGAGAATAAATTACCTTGTTTTTCAGTGAGCGTTTTTCAGAAATAAACCCTTTTTTCTTGAAAAATTGCTTCATTTCGTTAATTGCTGGGCGTGTTGCATTTTGAACGGCTTTGTATGTTATGTTGTCGTCCTTTGCTTTTGATGCTATTGCCGTATTGCTTTCAATTGCAAAAATTCCAATTTGAGCACTGCTTCCCGTAGTTCCTTTTTCACGACTCGTATGCGAACCTTTCACGGAAATCACCTTGGCAATTTTCAAGCTTGGAACTTCGTAAAGCTTAACAACGCCGTCCACGACTGAGTTATATTCGTAAATAACAGGGCGACTTGCCGGAATATTATTTGCCGCCATGCTTGTTGCGATGTAAAGTATGTCCTCTTTTGCATCGTGAGAGAATGTCACATTTGGAACGCCAATGTTGATTATGTAATCAACTGATGCAATTGCATTACTTGCCTTGCCTTCAAGTTCGGCAATTTGGATCTCTTTTTGAATTGAATTGCTGTCGAATCTTTCAATAATTTCAGCGTAATGTTTGGATTGCAGTTCTTTGAATATGTTATTTTTAATCAGGTTCTGTGCGTTAATTGCTTGAACTTCGCCAGTTTCAGATTTTTCCGATATAATTATCACTTTTGGAAGTTTTGTGTTGATTTCCTCCTTCGTTGGCATTGTTTCAAGTTCAAGAAGCGGTGCTTTTTGATATTTTTCAAAGTTCTTAATCTTTACCGAGCAGGCCGTTAGAAGGATTAAAATGCAAAGAATTTTTTTCATGTTTTTGTGATTAATTACTTGGTTGAGTGTCTGTTTTTTTTCGTGTTTTTTTGTTGACTTTCTTTGCCAATTTTTTTGGTTTTGTTTGTGATTTTAACGCAATTGTATCACTGAATGAATCAGTTTTTGGGAATTTTGCAAGGTGCGAAGGTGATCTGTGAGAAGTTTTCACCGTTGTTTTACGAGTGTTCAACTTTGCGGGTTGTTCCTGAGTGGGCTTGGTATTTGAAACTATACCACAAGAAAAAACGAAAAGCGTTGCACAAACCAGTAAAAACTTCATACATTAAATTTAAAGTTCATAATATCGCCCTGTTGAACAACATATTCTTTGCCTTCCATGCGCATTTTGCCAACCTCCCTTGCACCAGCTTCGCCTTCAAATTCGATGTAATCTTGAAAGCCAATAGTTTCAGCTTTAATAAAGCCTTTTTCAAAATCTGTGTGAATAACACCCGCACATTCTGGTGCCTTAGCCCCTGCGGGGAATGTCCATGCGTGGGCTTCTTTTGGACCAATCGTGTAGAATGTCCGTAAATTTAAAGTTTCAAATGCCAGTGCGGTTATGGCGTCAATACCAGATTTTTCAATTCCAATTGATTGCAAAAATTCAAGCCTTTCTTCGTCAGATTCGATCGATGCAATATCAGCTTCAAACTTTGCACAAACAAGCACGCATTTTGTGTTGTTTTTTGCCGCAAATTCACGAACAATTTCAACGAATTTATTGCCATTGAGTGCATCTTCCTCCTTAACATTGCAAGCGTAAAAACTTGGTTTGCAGGTAATGAAATTCAGTTTTTTCAAGGTTGATAGCAGTTCGAAATCTGTAATTGTGTTAAGCATTTTACCAGAATTTAACACTTTAAGTGCAGGCTCCATTGCATCGCAAATTTCTTTGGCTAACTTATCGCCCCCTTTTGCTTTTTTTTCGTGTTTTGTAATCATTTTCTCCGCTTGTTCAATATCAGAAAAAATAAGCTCAACTTCAATTGTTTCAATGTCTCGAACAGGATTCACAGAGCCATCAACATGGGTAATGTCGGAATCTTCAAAACAACGAACAAGGTGAATTATGGCATCAACTTCACGAATGTGCGAAAGGAATTTGTTTCCAAGACCTTCCCCCTTTGAAGCACCTTTCACAAGCCCCGCGATGTCGGTTATTTCAAGGTAATTTGGAACAAGTTTTTGCGAATTTGCAACAACGGCGAGTTTTTTCAGAACGGGGTCGTTCAATGCAACTTTTGCGGAATTTGGTTCAATTGTGCAGAATGGATAGTTCGCAGATTGTGCGATATCCGATTTTGAAATTGCATTAAATAGTGTTGATTTTCCGATGTTTGGCAAGCCAACAATTCCACAAGTTAAACCCATTTTTGAAAAAATATTATATACATCACCCAAAAAGCGTTGCGAAAGTTTTTGTCAAGTTTTTTGTTTAAAGTGGGGGAATAATAGATATCAGAATGTTTTTTTCATAAAACTCTTAACGCCATTTATCAACTTGTCAACCTCTTCCTTTGTTGGCTCCCTCTCCTTGTTATGGCAGCAGTAGTTTGCAATTTCTGACCAATTTTCCAAGCTTGTGCGTTGAATACCATCTATTATATTGTGTTTTTGAAGGCATGCAATCCAAGCGCCCAACGTTGGCTTTTTCTCTGTCGGTTCAATATTTTTATCTGTACAAATCCGTTGCAAATGTTTTTCAAGAATAACCCTTGCAACAGCACCACTTGCATGCAAATATTTGTTTTTACATAATTCTTCCGC
>CANKQN010000039.1 GCA_947485035.1 Rickettsiales bacterium
AATACAAAAGCAACATCTGTTCCACGTGGAACATTATTTTCCTCAAAAATCTTTTGAATTATTTTTAAAAACTCAGTTTTAATTCCAGAAAACGAAAAATTAAAATTATCTTTTCCAGTTAATGGGATTTTAAACTTAAATGCCTCGCCGTCACCAAATTTTGCAATTTTTTCAACAATAACACCACCCGGATATCCAAGGCCAATTGATTTTGAAACCTTGTCAAACACCTCACCAATGCTGTCATCGATCGTTCGCCCAAGAATTTCAACATTTTTTACATCACCAACTTTGTAGATAAAAGTATGCCCGCCAGATATCAATAAGCAGACAAAATTTTGCGAAATTCCATGAGAAATGTTGCAAGTAAAAGTGTGAGCGAGGAGGTGGTCAACTGGAATTGCTGCAACGCCAAGAGAAATGCTTAATGCTTTTGCAAACATAATTCCCGTCATCAAGCTTCCAACGAGACCTGGCGTCGCTGTGTACGCTATTAAATCGATATCTTCAACTGAAATATTAGCACAACTTACTGCAATATTAAATAATGCTTGAATTTTCATAAGATGGTCGCGAGATGCAATTTCAGGAACAACACCGCCGTATTCCTTATGAAGTTCAATTTGAGTATGTGTTTTTAGTGATAATATCTTGCGTTTTTCATATACGCATATCGAAGTTTCGTCGCAAGACGTTTCAATTCCCAATGTTATCATAGCTTTTGCTGTTAATTATTTATATATATCTTTCTTTTTAAGAACAATAATAATGTATGTCAATTTGTTTATTACTGAGGAAAAGCTAGTATATATATAGCTTTTTTTATAAAATTACGATATATACATGTTGAAAAAATGTTCATAACTCATTTTTTTTGTTGATAATTGTTTATATGTGTTGTGAAATTTTTATGATATATATGTAATAAACAAGTTATGAACAAATTGAAACCAATGATTGTGAACATTTCAGTGCTAATTTTGTGCTATATGCTATTTGCAATTTATAACACTTTTTTTATAATACACCAAACCTCTGTAATAAAAATTCGCGGCGGACAGTCAATCGGCGCCATAGTCCGCGACCTTGAAATTGGTGGTGTTTTGAACTTTTTTAACAAAAAGATATTCCTTCGCTTTGTTGATGGAAGCTTTCGTGCGGGTCATTACAGGGTGTACAATGGTGAGACAATTTTTGCATTTTCACGCAGAGTTAAGCGAGGCGATTCCGAAATGTGCACAATAACTTTTATTCCGGGGAAGACTGCGTATTTTTACACAAAACAACTTAACGCAAATGATGATTTTTACGGTGAAATTCTACAAAAACCAGCAGAGGGGGAGATTTTGCCTGAAAGCTACAAGTATAAGTGTCAGACGTCAAAACAAAAGGTCTTTGAGTACGCAAAAAGTTCCACGAGGAACACCCTTGATGCGATACTCAAAGATTTTAACTTCGCAAATTCACATTTAAAAAATGCAAACGAGGTTTTAATTATGGCTTCAATTATCGAAAAAGAAACATCGATTGTTGATGAGATGCCCGTAATTTCGTCAGTTTTTAAAAACAGAATGAAGATTGGAATGAAATTGCAGACCGATCCAACGGTTATTTACCAGATAACAGGTGGAACTGGTGTGCTTGAAGAGAAGTTGACTCTTGACGATTTGAAATCCGCCGGTGCGTGGAATACCTATGTGATAAGTGGTCTGCCATTAACCCCTATTGCAAGCCCATCTGTTGGTGCGATTAAGGCTGCAATTAACCCAAGTGAAACTGATTACATTTTCTTTGTGGCATCTGGCACTGGTGGGCATGTTTTTGCAAAAACATACAAGGAACATCTTGCAAATGTGGAAAAGTATCGCAAAATTCAATCTGGTGCAATTCAGCATTTGTAGCTAAATGAGGAATTTTTTAATCAAATTGCCAACCACTTTGGCGGATTTTTCACGAACAATTACATGCTCGTTTGATTCAACCTCTTCAAGGTACCTAATGCTTGAGCTTACTTTTTCAAAGACTTCCTTGCTTGATTTTGGCAAAACTACTGGATCGTTTGTTGAATTTACTATCAGTATATCTGTTTTGACTTTATGCAAGTCGCCAGCGACCTCGTTCATAAGTTCGGATAACTCGCTCATGCAGGAGAAGTGGTTGATTGCATAGTTTGTTTTTGGATACATAGGAGTGTCTGTTATATATTTTTTCTTTGAATTTGCGATCCTTTCAAGGGATTCGCTCCAAAAATTTGCAAATTTTACAAAGCGAAACCTTACGTCGCAAAGTTTCAGCGCTGGGTTTATTGCAATAATTGACCTGATGTCTTCGTATTTTAATCCAAGTTTTAAAGCAATCAATCCACCAGTTGAAAATCCACAGACATCAATTCGCTTAAAATGCAATGAGAGAATTTTGTATGCAATTTCGCACGATTCCATCCACTGTTTGCGAGTTGTCGTTGCCATATCAAATGGCGATGTTCCATGTCCCTCCATTCTGACGCAGTACGACGAAATGCCGGAAGATGCAAGGTCGGTTGCAATTTCACTCATTTCAAATGGCGAGGATTTGTATCCATGAATTAAAAGCACAACTCTGTCAGATTGTGCTTTTGTGAATTTGGCAATTCCGTGCTTGGTATCGATTGAGTGCTGTGATTTTGTGATTTCGTGCGTTCTTAGGTAAATTTCGTCAACATATTTCAAACATTGAATCATGATGTGGTGCGTGCTTAAGGATGTAACGCTTTTAATTGTTGGTTGAATGTTTCTGAAGTAATAAAGTTCGTTTAAGAAGACTTTTGCAACATTTTGTATTCTTATGTAGTCAAAATCGGTGTATGTATGGAATTTTTCCGTCGTTGAGATTGTTGTACCATCGTTTTCAATTCCGCCTTGCTCTTGAAGGAGTGCGATGAAGTGGTTGATCTTTTTTGCGTCCAGAACTCCATGAGTAATTTGAGAATCCGAAAGGTAGTCTTCGTATCGCTGAATATTTGAATATTGTTTAAGAGCTTGCACACAGGCAATTATTAAAAACGGAATTTTAGATATCTCAACCGACTTTAACTCGTCCAAGATTGCACAAACAATATGTTCGTGGGTTATGTGGGTGTGTTTGTATATTTCGTCGGCAACTTTTGCGGATATTGATATTCTGTGCTTTGTGATCGCATCTTCAACGCTCTTCTCTCTGCTGATAAGGTTTGAGATGTGGGAATTGTTTTGGATGCAATCCTTTATGAAGATTGGCTTATGAAGTTCGAGAGTTATGTGTGAATTTAACAAAAGTGAACCCTCAACCGTTAACTCTTCTTCGAGTCTTTTTGGGAGCTTTTTTATAAACCTTTTTGCAATTTTCAGAATATTGTTGTTTTCATCTGGGTGAATTGGTGAGTAGCTTATTGTAACGGGAATTATGCAGACGGGATTTGTATTGAGGTTTTGTTCCGTGCGAACCCCTTCCGCTTTAATGGCGATGACTGATGCTCCGGTTTTTACGGAAAGTTTCGTTTCAAAAATTCCATGCTTAACTTCTCGTTTGCGGTCTTTCACCATCATTCCCTCTGGATAGATTACCCAGTTGTCGTAACCACTCGCAAGGGAGTTTATTATTGTCTCATTGCGACCTTCGTCTGATGTTGATAGGGTTTTGAGGTTTGTTAGGTATTTTCCAAGATATGATGTAAACAGAGATGATGACGCCAGCGACCTGCAGAATTTTAAGTTGGGGGTTTGGTTTAACAGGTACGGAACTATAAAAGTTTCACACCGCGTGAAGTGGTTCGGTGTGAATATTATTGAGGAGTTTTGCGGAATATTTTCAACGCCCTTAATGGTTGATTGCAGTTTGACTATTTTTTCAATGGCAAAAAGCACGCGATTGGTAATGGCTATTGTAAGGATTTCTTTAGCTTTCATTTATCAGTGATTTTAACTCAAAGTTATCAACTTGAATGATTTCGTTACAAAGTTCGTTGTATTTCGTAATTTCCTCAAGTTCGTTTTGTGTTATTGCTTTGTTTTTAAAAGCTTCCTCGGGTTTTTTGTATCCAGATTTCCTTATGCGTTTTTCTATTATATCAATAACATCTTGTTGTAAGAATGCTGAAACCATTTTGTGCATTTGGTCTTGTGGGTTTTTTGGAATGAAGACCTCTTCAATTGCGATTGTGTGGTTTTGCGTGTAATGTTTCACAATGCTATCGATATTTTTCCACGATGTCTTGGTTTTTGCAAGGCTTCTATTTGAAAAAGCACCGGAGAGATTTAGTATTGCCGAAAGGGCATTTTTGCGGTGAATGTTCGTGCTGATATCGTGAAATGCTTCGTGAATTTTGCATAAATACAAATCGCAGATGTATTCCACGCTTGCTTTTTCGCTTTCGTTGAAATTGCCACTTGTGAATTTTTTCAACACTGCTGAAATTAAAAACATGTGTGAGGCGATGTCGGCAAATCTTGATGAAAGAAACTCCTTGCGTTTTAGTGCACCACCATAAGTTATTAGGGCGTAATCCGTCAAAATTGCAAACCGTGCGGAAATGTAGTTCAGTTTTGCATTGTATTTCTGCACCAAATTACCATGAAATGGTCGTGAAAATCTTCCAGATGTTAATCCCAAAAACAGTGTTCTTACGCAATTTGAGACAAAAGAATATGCATGATTCCAAAGGTTTGTGTCGAAGTCTTGTAGATTGTTTTCCTTGATTGCCCGAACTTCATTTAGTATGTGCGGGTGGCAGCGAATTACACCTTGACCAAACTGCAAAAGACTTCTTGTTAAAACATTCGCACCTTCAACCGTAATTCCAATTGGTGAGGCAAGATAGAGGTTGGCTATAAGGTTTTTTTCACCCATGCAAATTGCTGAACCTGCCAAAATATCCATGCCGTGGTTTATGATTTCTCGCGAATGTTCAGTTGCGTGATATTTCACGATGGCATTTGCAATTGATGGCGTGTGACCAGAGCCAACTGCGGAAGCGACAAATGTTCGCATGGCATCAATTGAGTATGTCTTTGCAAACATGTCGGCAATTTTCTCCTGTATCGCTTCGAATTTTATCAAAGGAAGACCGAACTGCTTACGAACTGAAGCGTGGAACATTGCGACGTATGATGCTAGTATTGAACCGCCGTAAGAAATTGCCGGTAGTGAAATACCTCTTCCAACTGCAAGGCATTCCATTAGCATTTTCCAACCATTCCCAATTCCATCAAAACCACCAATAACACCTTCTTCAACATCGATAACAATATTTTTACCCCAAAGTGGAGAGTTTATAAATGGAACGCTCATCGGCTTATGTCTTCTTCCTCTTGTCAAACCTTCCGCATTGCCATCAATTAAGGCACAAGTTATTCCGGTTGAAATATGTGGTGGAAGTAGGTGTTGTGGGTCGTTCATCTTGAATGCAAGCCCTAAAACTGTTGCAATTCCACCAAGAGTTATGTAGCGTTTTTGGAAGTTAAGCTTAACTTTAAGTCTTCCATCTGCTCCCATGAAGACGTCGCCCGAAGCACCAATTGAGGCAGCATCACTTCCCGCAGTTGGTTCCGTTAATGCAAAGCAGGGGATATCAATACCATTTGCAAGGCGTGGGATATAAAAGTTTTTTTGCGATTTTGTTCCGTATTTCAATATTAACTCCGCGGGACCTAGTGAGTTTGGAACCATTACTGTGATTGAAAGAACTTGCGATCTTGTTGCTAACTTTGCCACAATTTTGCTTTGGGCAATTGGTGAGAAAGCAAGTCCACCATACTCCTTTGGAATAATCATACCAAAGAATTTTTTACTTCTTATGTATTTCCAAACCGCAGGAGGAAGGTCTTGAAGTTCTTGAATTTCTTGATCTGTAACCATGTTGCAAAGCTCCTCAACTTCATTATTCAGAAAGTTGTGTTCTTCTTGTGAAATTTCGCTGTATGGTTCCTTAATTATGCGTGTGAAATCTGGTTTTCCCGTAAAAAATTCACCCTCAACCCAAACAGTTCCTGCGTTAAGTGCAATTTCTTCAGTTTCGGAAATTTGTGGTAGAAGATTTTTCGCACGAATAACTTTCAACAAAAGCAAGCTTATTGTGAATTTTCTAATTGCGGGAAGTAGCAACATTAAAGAAAAAGGCACGGTGAAATATAGGGCATTTGGCGTGAAAGTCCAGAATATTGAATTTGTGGTTATGAAGAGTATCCACCCTGAAAGGCGATTATACAGTGTAATTATTGTGATAAATGCTGTTGTGAATAGAGTGAGGTATAATATTTGGACTGTGTTCATAAATCAAATGTATCATAAAATTTTGAGTTGCCTCTTGCAAGTAGTGCTAGAAGTTTTGATGGTTCGAACCTTGTGTGCTTTTCGGTTAATCTTACAAGCTTATCATGAACAACTCTTGTTCCAAGAGAATCTGCATATTTCAAAATTCCACCACGAAACGCAGGGAAGCCTGCACCCATGATAAGTGCCATGTCTAGGTAGTGTGGGTTTTTGATGTACCCCTCTTCAATGATTCGTGAAGCTTCGTTAATCATAATAAGCATCGTTCTTTCAAGAATTTGGCTGTTTGTAAGTTTTCTTACTTTTTTTGTTTTAAGTTTGGAATTTGGCTTGTTGTTTTTATAAAAACCTTCTCCACCTTTCTTGCCAAGAAGTCTTAAATTTTTGAAGGCATTATCAAGGATTATTGACGGCTTCATTCGATCGCCATACGATGTATGAAGGATTTTTGCCACTTTGTAGCAAACATCAAGACCAATTTCGTCTGCCAATTCAAAGGCACCCATTGGCATGCCAAATTCTTTTAAAATGCCATCAATTTGTTGAATATCACCACACTCTTCAAGGCAAAGCAAGGCTTCGTTCATAAACGGAAGAAGGATTCTGTTCACAACGAAACCGCTACAATCCCCAACTGGAATTGCAACTTTTCCACATTTTCTTGCAAGTTGCATAACTTTTGCGACAGCTTCGCGGCTTGAAAATTCAGTCGAGACAACCTCCACAAGTGGCATTTTATTCACTGGGTTGAAAAAGTGCATACCAACAACATTTTCTTTGCGAATAAGTGGTTCAGCAATTTCCGAGACCCTCAAAGATGATGTGTTGGTGGCAATAATTGCATTTTTTTTCACTTTGCGCTCAATTTCTTGCAAAACAGCGTGTTTTACTGCGATATCCTCCACGACTGCTTCAATAACAATATCGCAGGCAGATATTCCGTTGAGTTTTGTTGAAAATGTTACTCTTGCAATATTGATATCCGCTTGGGTTTCTGTGATTTTTTTCGATTTTATTAGGGAGCTATAGTAATCCTTAATTTGCCTGAAACCAAGAATTATCGCATTTTGAGTGATGTCCTTCATTCGAACTTGAATGCCGTTTGAGTTTAGTAAAAATGCAATTCCACCACCCATAACTCCGCTTCCAATAATTGCAGAAGTTTCAATTGGTGTAACTTTATCGGTATATTCTTTTTTCAGCGATTCATTTGTGAAGAATAGAGTTACGAGGTTTTTGGATATATCAGAAAATGCGAGTTCGGCAAAAGCATTTGCTTCAATTTCAAGACCTTTATCAATTTTTTTACCAAAGGTTTTTTGTATAACGGAAATTGCAACAAGTGGAGCGGGATAGAAACCTTTTGTTTTTTTGGTAACGGATTTTTTCGCAACACTAAATACCAAGCTTGGAAAATGTTTTTCAACAAATGTTGGTGTATATTTATTTTTGTTGATGTAATCTTTTGCGGAGCGTGAAATTTCTTTTTGCATTTTGACAAGAACTTCTGGAACCATGTTGTTGTGGCAAAGCTCGTGAACAAGCTTCATTTTTTTCGCTTTTTTGCCATCAATTGATTTTCCTGTGAGGATTAGATCTAAAGAATTTGCAAGACCAACAATTCTTGGTAAGCGTTGAGTTCCACCAAATCCGGGAATGAATCCAAGATTTACTTCTGGAAGTGCAAGTTTTGTTTTTAGGTTGGTTGTCGCAATTCTGAAATCACAAGCAAGTGCAAGCTCAAGACCACCGCCCATACAGGCACCATTAATTACGGCGTAAGTTGGAATTTTTAGTTTAGAAATTTTATTGATAACGCTCTGCCCCATTGTTGCTTTTGCGTATGCGTCTGGCACACTGGAAATTATTTTTATTTCGGAAATATC
>CANKQN010000040.1 GCA_947485035.1 Rickettsiales bacterium
GACGCTGTTAAAATGGCAGGCTTTGATTTTGAAGTTTTAGCAGGCGAAGGTGCTTTTTATGGACCAAAATTGGAGTTCCAACTGACGGATGCAATTGGCAGAAAATGGCAATGTGGAACAATTCAGCTGGATTATGTCCTTCCAGAAAGACTTGGTGCAAATTATATTGATTCAGATGGCTCAAAAAAACAGGCGGTAATGCTTCACAGGGCAATTCTTGGTTCGTTTGAACGATTCATCGGCATATTGATTGAAAACTTTGCAGGCAAGCTTCCACTTTGGATCAACCCAATTCACGCAGTTGTATGTTCAATTTCGGAAAATACGGCAAAATATGCACAAACGGTTGCAAATGAGTTGAAATCAGCAGGAATTATTACCGAACTTGATAACTCATCTGAAAAAATCAGTTATAAAATTCGTAAATATTCAACCCAAAAAACACCGTATATCATTACCGTTGGAAGGCAGGAGGAAGAAAATTCAACAATATCCGTTCGAACAATTGGCAGCGAGGAAAGTCGTAATTATACCATTTCCCAATTTAAGGAATTAGTTCTTGGAAAAATTCAAAAAAGAGATTTAGACTACTAAAAAATGGATTTTCACGGCTTTGTTTCGCATCTTTTTGCTTCGGAAAATGTAATTCAATTCACGCTTTTCGTTGCAATTGTTTCATTTTTGATAGGAATTGCAGCGGGATTTGTCGATTCTACAGTAGGAGGGGGAGGGCTCGTCGCCTTTCCGTGCCTTGCATTACTCGGCATGCCCCCGCACAATATTCTTGCAACAAGCAAGCTTCAAGCCGTGTTTGGCACAACTGCCGCAACTTGGCATTTTCACAAACAAGGAATGATTGACGCAAAAAAATTTCTGCCATTTGCCTTTTTTCTAACTATGATATCCGCAATTATCGGCGTTTTTGTTTTAAGGCAAACTTCGGCGGATATGCTTGGAAAAATTGTGCCAATAATTATGCTTGGAATTTTGATATATAAAATTGTCTGTTTTAATCATGGCAATGTGCAGTCACATTCATCAACAATGAAAGCACCAATTTTTATAATGATTTTCTGCACCATTCTTGGTTTCTATGATGGCTTTTTTGGCCCGGGCGTTGGCACATTTTGGATCTTCGCCCTCGTAACTTTCCTTGGTATGAACTCTCTACAAGCTTCCGCAAATGCAAAACTTTTAAACCTTGCAAGTAACATTGGGGCGTTGGTTATTTTTATTCCAATGGGGCTGATATGCTACAAAATCGCCATATTAATGGGTCTTGGGCAAATAATAGGAGCAAAATTTGGCGTTCACATCAGCATAAAAAAAGGAGCAAAATTTATCAACACAATGTTCGTTATAATAATGTCTTTGATGGTGATTCGCATGTTTGCAAAGTATTACCTTTGATTTTCTCACACCAGCTTTCATTCTATCTGGTGTATCACTGTACTAGTACAGTATAACAAAAATAAAAAAAGAAAAAATTTATTATACGCATTATTAGCAAAAATAAAGCTTGAAAAAAAATTAATATCAGGTTTGAATTTATTAATTGATGCTGGAAATATGAACTATCTTGAAGATTTTGCAATAATTCAACTGCAAGGCAGCGATGCTATCAAAATACTTCATAATCTTGCAACAAATTCAATTCATGAAAGAGATTTTTCCACAACATACACATGCATTCTCACACCAAATGGAAGGTTTATGTTCGATTTTCACCTCATTCAACAAAATTTGCAAAAATATATCGCAATTAATAAAAATTTTCAGGAAGATTTCATAAAATACATTTCAATGTATAAAATGTCCGCAGATTTACACCTTGAAAAAACGTCACTAAAACTTCAACATTCCTTCGCAAAAATTGATGGATTTTTAGCAGACTCCCGAAGCCAGAAGTTGGGTTTTTACGCAATTAAGGAAGCGGGAAATTTTGATGCTACGACAGTATACAACGCCAACAGAATTTCCCTGAAAATTGCCGATGGTTTCTGGGATTTAACACAAAAAGAATCAATCATTCTTGATTACGGATTTGACAACCTCAATGCAATTTCCTATACAAAAGGGTGTTATTTGGGGCAAGAATTAATTTCTCGCACCAAGCACACTGGGGTTTTAAGGAAGAAAGTCTGTGGATTGAAGTCTCAAAATGACCTTACAAAAGGCGTTGATATTTTCCAAAACGATGAAAAAGTTGGCAAGGTTTTAGGGGGATTTAACGGTGAGTATCTTGCGTTGGTGAACTTTGAAAGGGCGAATTTTGACACACAATTCGCAGTTGAAAACATCAATGTTGTGGTTGTGCAATGAGGTATTGTTCAAAATTTTTCATAACACTATTCATAATTCCAATATACTTCTACAAATTTTTCATAAGCCCATTTCTTGGAAAACAGTGTAATTTCTATCCAACGTGTTCAACTTACGCAATTGAAGCTGTGCGAAAATATGGTGTGATTAAGGGCGGAAAAAAAGCGACACTTCGCATAATAAAATGCAATCCGTTCAATAAAGAATTCAAGCACGATCAGCCATGATAACATTCAATAACTTCAAATTTCATGAAAATTCACAAATTGTGGATATAACAATTCCACAGTCTTCCGTTGTTTATATTCAAAATTGTGATACCAATATCTTTGTCCAAAAGCCGTTTTCCGGCGAAATTTTATTTAAAGATTTTCCAATTCAACATGCGATGAAGTCTTTTTTAAAGAATATTTTTTATTATTTCTCGCCCGAAATGATGTTTGAAAATATGACGGCAGTGAAAAATATCAAACAATTTGCAAATTTTTTTGATAGAAAGATTATTTGGCATGTGCCACTTGCATATTTTGAAATTGAAGAAAAAGCGTGGAATGAAAAGGTTAAAAATCTTGACGAACAGGTAAAGCTATGCTTGTGTTATGGGGCAATTTTGCTTTTTCACGGCACGGTTTGCTTGGTGAATGTTGCGCAAAATCTTAGCCCAAAAAACACGGAAAAACTTGCGGGATTGTTGGTTTCTCGTGCAAATTACGGCAAGGATATTGTGTTTTACTGCGGGCGAAAACTTGAAATTGAAAAAGAAATTGTGATTAATTTACAAAATTCACTTGACAAATAAAAAATCTTTTTTCAAAAGCTGAATGCTAAAAAACTTAATTTTAAAAAATGCGCCCTAATTCTTTTAATGATACTGAATTTGTGTATATTAAACACACTGACAGAAAGTGGTACATCATCGATGCTGCGTCAGCTCCACTAGGAAAAATAGCCGTTCAAGTTGCAAATATCTTACGCGGAAAACACAAAGTGTCCTTTACGCCGAATTCCGACAATGGTGATTATGTGATAATTATCAACGCGAAAGATGTGGTATTTACAGGTAAAAAATTGAACGAAAAAGAATATTGGTATCACACTGGTTTCGTTGGAGGTGAAAAAACAGTTACCCCACGAGAAGCGATCAGAAAAGGCGTTATGTCAAAATACATTCGTAAAACAGTTCGTGGAATGGTTCCAAATGGACCACTTGGCAATGCACAATTTGCAAAACTATTTGTATATGAGGACGCAACTCACAAACATGAAGCACAAAAACCTGAAATCTTAAAAATATAATAGGTATGAACAAAGCTAAAGAATTGGTATCGCACCACGCAACAGGCAACAAAAAAACATCAGTTGCCTCAGTTACAATTTCTAAATCTGAAAACCACTCATTCACAATCAATGGAAGAGATGGCTACGAATATCTTGGATCTTACAATGTAATGACGGCACTATTCGCATTCACATCTACAAACACTTCTTTTGATGGTTTTTCAATAAATGTTAAAGCGCACGGCGGTGGAGTTTCTTCACAATCTTACGCTATCAGACACGCAATCTCAAAAATTCTAGCAGGTTTTTCCGAAGAGCTTAAGTCTACAATCAAAAGTCTGGGACTTCTAACAAGAGATGCCCGCATTGTTGAGCGTAAAAAACCGGGTCTAAGAAAAGCGAGAAGAAAAGAACAATTCTCAAAACGTTAATAGTATTATTATGACAGCAGTGAAAAATACAGATAAAAAATTTGAAAATAAAAAGCCAGTTGAAGCTCAAGCTCCTCAAGGAAAGCAAGCCAAGATTAGACTTGGTGCTCCAACATCTGTTCGTATCGCAGGTGTTGAAATGCTTAACAAAAGACTTGTTATAGCATTGACATACATTCACGGTATCGGTCTAACAACATCAAAGCACATTTGTGCAACACTTGGAATTTCTGAGGACATTCGTGTTCCAGACATTACCGATATTCAACTTGCTGCAATTCGTGATTTTATCGTAAAAAATTACACAGTTGAAGGTGATCGCAGAAAAGAAGTTGTGGATGCAATAAAATCACTTATATCAAAAGGAACTTACAGAGGGTCAAGACACAGAAAAGGTCTTCCTGTTCGTGGTCAAAACACTAAAACAAATGCTAAAACACGTAAAAAAAGAGGTAAAAAATAATAATAACTACCATGAAAAATAAAGCGATTACCAAAAAAAAAGACACACGCAAACTTCAAGATGTTCAAGTCGTGAATGTATGCATTAAGTCTACATTCAACAACATTATTCTTTCAATCACAACTCAGTCTGGTGCTGTATTGTTTCAAGCTTCTGCTGGTTCTTCGGGATTTAAAGGTCCTAAAAAATCTACACCTTATGCTGGTCAAGTTGTTGGGGAAAAGGCTCGTGCATGGTTGCTTGCAAACAGCATTAAAGCAGCTTCAATTATATTGAAAGGTCCAAACTCGTCAAGAGAATCTGCTGTAAAAGCACTCGCAAATCAATCTGAAACAGTTGGCAAAAACGGACAATCGTATGTAATAACATTGCTATCAGATGCAACGCCAATCCCGCACAACGGTTGCAGATCAAGAAAAATCAGAAAAGTATAGTTTTTATTAATAAGCATGTCAGAAAAACTTGATATATACAAGAATATTATATTTCCCGAAAATCTTTCTTGTACATCGCATGTAAAAGATGTTAAGGAAACATTCTCAATGTACCCTATTCAAAAAGGTTACGGAACAACAATTGGTAACTCTCTTAGAAGAGTTTTGCTTTCAAGCGTTGAAGGCAATTCCGTATCATATATTAAGTCTGATGGACTGGACAGTGAATATTCTGCAATTGATGGGATTACACAAGATTGCTTCGCAGTACTTGTGAGTCTTAAAAAGCTTGCCGTAAAAATGGATTGCAACACCGCTACACTTGTGTTAAAAATTGGTAAATCTGGCAAAGTTACAGCTCGCGATATTCAATGCCCTTCAAATGTTTCAATCGCAAACCCTGAAATGGAAATATGCACTTCAACAGGTACACGCTCATTTGAAATTGAAATTGGCGTTGAAAAAGGACTTGGCGTTAAAATGGTTGACCCAAAAAGATACTCAGCAAACACAATTTATGTTGACCAATTCTTCTCTCCAATTGAAAAAGTTGGAATTTCAATCACAAACGCAGTTTCTGGTGATTCCGTAGAAAATGATCGCCTTGATATAACAATTGAAACAAATGGCTCAATTACGCCAAAGGTTGCACTTGGTCATGCCGCTTATATCTTCAGACAATTTATGTCAATTTGCGTTGATTTCGAAGAAAAAAACATCACACAAAGAACATCAACCTTGAAAGCAGTCACTGCTTCATTTGACTACACCGATCTTTTTAACAAAAGAGTTTCCGACCTTGAGCTTTCAGTTCGCTCAAGCAACTGTCTTACAAATGAAAACATTCACTACATCGGACAGCTTGTTCAAAGAAGTGAATCTGACATTATAAAAACTCCAAACTTTGGAAGAAAATCCCTTGATGAGATTAAAAATGTTCTAGTGGAAATTGGTCTAAGTTTCGATATGAATGTTGGCTCTTGGAAAACGCCTGATTCCACAGACGAAACATCTGAAGGTTCAATGAAAGAGTTTGAAGGTAAAAAATTGCGTGGTGCAAAAGTAAAATAATAATTTTTCTATAAAAATATGGCTGGTGCAAAAGGTGGAGCAAAAGGTGCAAAAACCGCTTCAAAAAACAACCCTACATCTCGTGGTTCGCAAGTAAAAATGTATTTTCAGGGTCAAGAAGTTATACCTTCGAAATTCATTGGAACACACACTGGACAAGGTGTCTACATGGCAATCACAAATTCATCTGGAGATATGATGCTTGATTCTAACGGCAACCCATTCAAGTGGGATCTTGCTCAACCACAATAATTTCTATGCGGTGATACAATCATCGCATTCCCCTTACTTTTCTAGTAATTCTTTCCTCATTATCTTCCTAGTAATATAGAAAATTAAATGAACATCTTTGGGATTGTATTAAACCCCATTCATACAATCTTACGCGTTTGTTACATCAAAAACTCCTTCATCGCTTTTTTCCCAAGGTCTATTGATGGTGAAATGCCATGCCAAAGTTCGAAAGATTTTGCTGCTTGATGCACAAGCATCATTGCACCATTTTGAATTTGACAGCCACGCGACCTTGCACTTTCAAGAAATGGCGTGATTTTTGGCGAATATATTGTGTCAAAGCATTTGGTTGATTTTCGCAGAGTGCTGTAATTTAGTGGCAAATTTTCTCCGTTCAAACCAAGTGAAGTTGCGTTAATTATTATCTCGAAATGTGAAAGGTCAAGCTTGGAAATTTCACCAAGATATAGGTCGCACATAAGGTTTTCGGAAATTGACTGTGCTTTTTCGATCGTGCGGTTTGTAATTGTAATATTTGCGTGAGGGTTCGAAATTTGACACGCAGCAATTGCAGACGAGGCCACTCCGCCACCGCCAATTACCAAAACATGGTCGTCTTCATACACTTTACACATTTGCAAAAAGCCATGGACATCGGTATTTGTTGCAAGTTTTTGGCGAAAATCCACCGTGTTCACGCTACCCAAAAGTTCCGCAGTTTCTGAAATTTCAAAACCACGAGTCTTAACAATGTCAAACATTGCGTTTTTATATGGCAAAGTCACATTTATGCCGGCGAAGTTTTTTTGCTCCAAATCCGAAACAAAGCCCTCTAAATCCTCAATTTTCTCGCATTCAAGAAGATGATATTGTGCTTGAATATTATTTTCTTTGAACCATAAGTTATGAATTGATGGTGAAAGAGAATGTTTAACTGGAAAACCAAGAACGCCAAATTGCATAGTATGAAAAATTTAGTTGCAAATATCTGCTTATTTTTCAAAAGTGAAGGCAAGAAAATTAAAGAGCAAGAAAATTATCACCTAGTCCTCAACTTTGTCGTTTTCTTGCTGGGAATTACTGTTTGCTACCTTCAGTTATGGATTTTCGCCGGCATTCTTGCCGTTTTAACATTTCGCAATGCAACACGATTCACACTTTTTTCCATTGGGGCAATTGTTATGCTTGTTGATTTTGGAATTTACAATCAAACACTGATCACTGAAAATCACAATGAAATTGAAGTTATTGCAACGCTTGAAAGCATTTCGCATAAGGAAAAATCGGTGAAATACACACTTTCTAATGTGCAAAATCTTTCTGATAATGTTCCAATTGAAGGAAAAATTATGGCATATTGTAGAAATTGCGATGGTATCAATCTTCAGGAAAATTCGCAAGTTCGTGCCGTTTTGAACATTTTCCCATTGCCAAAAAAAGTCTACCCAACTGGTTACGACATTGAAAATAAATACCGCTTTCTTGGATATTCAGGCTTTGCTTTCGTTGAAGATATTTTGCAGGAAAATATTAAGAAGCACAATTCCGAAAATTTCCTTACGAAAGCCGTTCATATTCGCACATTTTTTTTGCAAAAACTTCAAAATTTTGCGAATAAACACAAAATTGCAAACGAACCGTTAAGTATTGCCGAAGCTTTGTTTCTTGGGGAAACATCGCGGATTTCAACTCACACTAATGATATTCTGCGTGCAAGTGGGCTTACTCACATAATTTCAATTTCAGGTTTTCACATTTCAATCATTGTGTTTTTGGTGTATGGCTTCACGGCAAAATTTCTTGCACTGTCTTCGTCTATTCGAAGGAATTTGAATGTGAAAATTCCAGCAATGGTTTTTTCCCTGCTATTTTCCTTCATATATCTTGCCGTTGCGGGACTTCCAATTCCTGGCATTCGCA
>CANKQN010000041.1 GCA_947485035.1 Rickettsiales bacterium
GATTTAATAAATATCTGTATTTTCTACCTTCTTGTGGAGTTGCAGCGTAATTTGCTTCAAGCTCATTATATTTTTCTTGAGCGTATTGCTTTCTATTGGGATTATTATTAAGATTGCAATCTTCTCCTGCGTATGCAATATTGATATCACTTGCGTTATTTAAAAATCGCTTTATTGCATCTTGTGTTGTAAATGCATCAATGTGTGCAAATCCACGCGTTTCATCGCTGTATTTAACTGCAACAAAAATACATGTGCGAATTCCGTCCGTTTGCACTTGCAAAATTGAATGCAAATCACTTTTTTGCAACTTTAAAAACTCGTTTTCATGTATATATATATTATTTTGCATAGCCTTTAAAATTATTTGTTATTGAATAATAACACACTTTTTCCCAAAAATCAAGGTTTTCGCTCAACAAAAATAAAATCTTGACAATCCCAGTTTTACCCTTCAAATAACTAAATTGAGTTAGAAACTTATTTTTTTGTTATATGTCAAACCTTATGAAAGGAAAAAAAGGCGTTATTATGGGTCTTGCAAATAAAATGTCAATTGCTTATGGAATTGCGAAATCGTTGGTTGATAACGGTGCGGAGGTCATTTTGACATATCAAGGAGAGGCACTTTACAAAAGAGTTATGCCAATTGCTGAAGAACTTGGAATTAAAACTGTTATTGAATGCGATGTTTCAACGGATGAAAAAATCGCAGAAACATTCAAAATAATTCACGAAAAAGAAGGAAACCTTGATTTCGTAGTTCATTCAATCGGATTTTCCGACAAAAACCAACTTCGTGGAAATTTCTACGACACAACCCGTGAAAACTTCACAATGACAATGGAAATTTCGTGCTATTCATTCATCGCTGTTTGTAAATACGCACAACCATACTTAAATCCAAATGCTTCAATGCTTACACTTTCCTATTACGGTGCCGAAAAATATATTCCACACTACAATGTGATGGGTGTTGCAAAGGCGGCTTTGGAAGCAGCAGTTCGCTATCTTTCCGTTGACTACGGTAAAAATGGAATGAGGGTGAACGCAATTTCAGCTGGTCCAATTAAAACACTTGCAGCATCGGGAATTGGCGATTTCAAGCTAATTTTCAACTGGATGGAAGAAAACACTCCACTTAAACGCAACACAACAATTGAAGAAGTTGGTGGAACTGCTACATACCTACTTTCCGAACTTGCAGCCGGTGTTACAGGCGAAGTTCTTCATGTTGATTCTGGCTATCATGTAGTTGGAATGAAAATGGTTGATTAACTTATTTATAACGGTTGATGTCTTACGCATTTGGAATTGAAAAAATAAAAAAACTCCTACCACACAGATACCCCATGCTCTTGATTGACAGAGTAAAGGATATTGTTCGTGGAAAAAGCATTGTTGCCATCAAAAATGTCACAGTGAACGAAGAATTTTTTAACGGACACTTCCCCTCCAAACCTGTTATGCCGGGCGTGTTAATTGTTGAAGCAATGGCACAGGCATCTGGCTTGCTTGCACTGGATACCATGGGTGATGATGTCACCGAAAATGCACTTGTCTACTTCCTTTCAATTGAAAATGCAAAGTTCCGCAAACCTGTTGAACCGGGTGATGTTCTTGAAATTCACTCACGCATTTTGACGAACAAGTCCTCAATTTGTAAATTTGAATGCGAAGCTTTGGTTGACGGGAAAAAAGTTGCAGAAGCGACTATTTGTGCGAAAGTTGTTCTGTAAATTATGAAACATCTGACCTACGAAGAATTTGTTGAAAAAATTCAGAAATCTTTTAAGGAGAAAAAATTCACAATGACCACCCAACGCGAAATTATCCTTCGCACAATTTATGATTCCGAAGATCACCCAGACATCGATGAAATTTACCTTCGTTCAAGAAAAGTTGACCAAAAAATTGGTATAGCAACTGTTTATCGCACGGTTTCCGCCCTTGTTGAAACGGGTGTTATTGAAAAATTGGATTTCAAAGACGGAAAGGCTCGCTATGAAGAATCGGCAACTTGCCATCATCACGACCATCTAATCGATGTTGACACCAACGAAGTGCATGAATTTTTCAACGACGAAATTGAGAAGCTTAAACATAAAATTGCAGAAGAAATGGGCTACGAACTTGTGTATCACAGACTTGATTTATACGGGAAAAAAATTGTGAAATAATGCAAAGTCAAATTCTTCAAACAAATTTCAAGGATATATTTTCCGCAATAAACCACATAAGAACGGTGGTTTCACACGGGAATGAAGTGTTTATTTGTTCAAATTCCGAACTTTCACTGCGACCAATTCAACGAATTTTGGAGGAATACAGCCTGAATGCAGAAATTGTGACAAAATTTTCGGAGGCAAAATCCGGACGAATTAACATTTGTAAGTATATTACGAAAAAATCTTTCTCTCATAGGAAAAACTTTTTTTTTACGGAAGAATCGGTGTTTGGAAAGGTTGTTGTTTCAGCAAAAAAACGCAAAGATGTTGCTATCAAAAAACAAATGCTTATTGCAAATGGCTTTGAAGCTGGTGATTTGGTCGTTCACAAAAAACACGGAGTTGCAAAATTTGAAGGCTTGGTTCTGATTAAAACACAAGACCGCCAATATGACACCGCTCGCTTGGTTTATTCCGGCGGCGATGTTCTTTATGTGCCAATTTTCAACATCGATATTCTTGCAAAATACGGATCAGTTCCCGACGGTGCAAGTGTGGAATCGCTTTTGGATAAATTAACAGGCGGAAATTTTGGCACAAGAAGGGAAAAAGTTCGCAAAAATCTGCTCGAAATTGCACATAAATTGGTGGAGGATGCAGCAAAAAGAAAGGCGACGGAGGGCTCTGCATTCTATGAAAATGAAATAACAAAAAAATTCGACGATAACTTCCTTTTTGCATTGACGGACGATCAGGCTCTTGCAATTGAGGATTGTAAAAACGACCTTTCTTCAACTCGCCTTATGGAGAGGTTGATTTGCGGCGATGTTGGTTTTGGAAAAACGGAAGTTGCAATGCGTGCCTGCGCTTTAGTTGCGTTGAATGATGGGTACAAGGGGCAAATTTGTGTGATATGTCCAACCACGATTCTTGCGGGTCAACACTATAAATCATTTCAAAAGCGTTTTCACGGCTTTGATGTCAGAATTGCAAAAATTACACGAACAACGACGGCAAAAGAACGAAAATTGATAATTCAGCAAATAAACTGCGGTGAAATTGACATTTTGATAGCAACTCATGCGGGTTTTAGCGAGGAAATTAAGTTCAAAAACCTTGAATTGCTGATTATTGACGAAGAACAGCATTTTGGTGTTGCTCAAAAAGAGAAAATGAAAGAGCGTTTTCCCTGCCATATTCTGCTCCTTTCCGCAACGCCAATTCCACGAACCCTTCAAATGGGGCTTTCTGGCATAAAAGATATTTCGATCATCGCAACGCCACCTTTCGACCGCATACTTCCGCAAACACAGGTAATGGTATTCGATTCAATGGTTATCGCAAATGCAATTGTGCGTGAAAAAGAGCGTGGCGGGAGAACATTTTTCGTCTGCCCACGAGTTTCCGACCTTGAAGAGCAGAAAACTCGCATTTTAGGCATAACCGGCGGAAGTATTAGCGTTGGAATTGCACACGGTGGAATGCCTCCCGAGGATTTAGAAAATGTGATGGAGAGGTTCTACACTGGAATTTACGATGTTCTTGTGACAACAAGCATTGTTGAATCTGGCATTGATATTTCCTTTGCAAACACGATGGTTTTGTATCGCGCTGAAATGTTTGGACTTTCCGCCCTGTATCAACTTCGTGGAAGGGTTGGCAGGGGTAGCGTGCAAAGTTTCGTCTATTTTGTTGTGAAGGATATCGACCGCATGACGATCAACGCAAAGCAACGTCTGAAAGCGATTTCTGCCATTTCAAGCCTTGGCGAGGGCATGAAAATTTCACTGAGCGACCTTGATATAAGAGGCTCTGGAAATATTGTTGGCAAGGAACAAAGTGGGAAAATGAACGATGTTGGAGTGGAACTTTACGAGCAAATGCTCAAAGAAGCAGTTATGGAAGTTAAAAATGAAGTTGCTACACAGGAAGAAGAGTGTGAAATTAAAATCAACATTCCATTTTTCATTCCCGAGGAATATATTCCCGATTTCTCAATTCGCATGCAGATTTATCGACAAATTTCTGACGCAAAATCTCTTGAAGAACTGGCGATTATTCAAGATGAAATTCTTGACAGATTCGGGAAAATTCCGCAACCAATCACCAACCTTTTAGATATAATAAAAGTGAAAATTCGTGCGAAAAAATGCGGAATTGTAAAGATTGAGGTTGGAATTAAGGGTGTGATTATTGGGTTTTCGCCAACATTTCCAAAATTTGATGCAATTTTACTAGTAATTCAAAAGCAACCAAAATTTGTGCAACTTAAAAGTGCGTCCTCAATTTTGTGCATCAAAGATGGTGAAAATTTCCTGCAAAAAACGAACGATATTCTTAAATGGATTGAAGGTTTGAAGTGATTATTGCGATTTTGAAGTAGCGTGAGTGCTAAATTTTATTCGAGATGCTACTTTTTGAAGTGAGAAAACATCAATTCCTCGATAACTCCGCAAATTATATGACCAATGCAAATGTGTCCTTCTTGCACTTTTGGAGTGTAGCTTGATGGAATATTGATTTGCTCATCGGAAATTTGCCCGATATCACGACCATCAATTCCAAGCATGCCAACGGTTTTTATGTTCATTTTTTTTGCTTGTTCGAATGCTAAAAGAATATTTTTACTTCTGCCAGATGTTGAAAAGCCGAAAAGAACATCACCATTGCGACCAATTGCTTCAAGCTGTCTTGAAAAGACACGCTCGTAACCGTAGTCATTTCCAATAGCTGTAAGAGCTGATGTATCAGTTGTAAGTGCTATTGAAGCAAGTCCGGGTCTGTCAAAATTAAAGCGACTTACCAGTTCGGCTGCGAGGTGCTGGGAATCGGCAGCTGAACCACCGTTTCCGCAGAATATTATTTTGCCACCAGAATTTAGAGACTCAATACAAATGTTTGCAATTTTCAAAATATTTTCTTGAAATGCGACATCAAGAAGAATTTTTTCTATTAAATCCTTTGTCTGAGAAAGTTCATGATGAATGAATTGCATAAAGTAAAAAAATTATTTTTTACTCTTCAACAGCTTCACCTTTATCTTTACGACCACGACCAAGGATACTCAAAATGAAAGTTTTTTTCGGGAATGAATATGCAGGGTTTTCAGGTAGCGATGTTGTGAAAATTGTTCTTCCAATACCGAATTTTTCGATATCAATTGTAACTTTTTCAGGTATAGCCGAAGATTCACACTGAACAAGAATGTTGTGAGCACCAATGTTAAGCTTTCCACCACCTTTAATACCAACAGATTTCGCACGGTTGATAACATCAACAGGAACCATCACTTCGATAACACCTTCCGCAGGAACTTCATTAAATTCGATGTGAAGAATTCTTTCTGTAATTGGGTGAAAATCAATTGTTCTTGGAAGAGCTGTAAATGTTTTGCCTTCAAGGGAAAGTTCCAGCTTGGTATTAAGGAACTTGTAGTCCTGAATTAGCTTTGTGAATTCTTTTTCAGAAATGGCGATGTGAACAACTGTGCCTGATTTAGAGTAAATTGTCGCTGGAATCAATGCGTTTTTTCTTAATGCTTTCGATTTTAAAGTTCCAAATAAATTTCTAGGTTGTGCCGAGATCATCTTGTAAAAAAAATATATTAAACAAAGAAACAATCAATAAATTTAAATGTCAAGTGGAAAAATAATTAAAAAAACCACATTATTAAACAAAGCACTTGACAAATAAAATATACAGCCTTAATAGTTCGGAAAATTCGCATCAATATATTTATGGCAAACTACATCATTACACAAATAAAAAGCACAATTGGAATTCGTGAGGAAGTTAAACAACACATGAAGTCTCTTGGTCTTAAAAAAATTGGATCAAAGTCTATTATCCAAAAACTTCCCGCATCTGACGGTCTCGTTGCAAAAGTTTCACACCTAATTAAATTCGAAGTTGTAGAAAGCTAGAAATGTCCGAGCACACAAACATTACAAATTCTGTCGCACTTCAAGAAGCTCCACTTCAAGAAGCAATTCCAACAGCACTTCACACCGATGTTGCGACAGCTTCACACAAATCCTTCGAAACTCACAATCCACACAGCAATAACGACCCCATGCACCAGTTTGAAATTCAACCGGTAAATGGTTTTGAATGGAGCTTATTTGGTTTTGATATTTCAATCACAAATTCAACAATGGCAATGTTTGGTATTACGGCAATTTTAATTGTTGTTCTGTCCCTTCTTGTCGCAAAATTAAGCATAATTCCAGGAAAAAGACAATCAACGGCAGAGGTGATGTATAATTTCATCAAGTCTCTTGTTTCAAATAACATACCCGCAGGCGGAGCAAAATTTACTCCACTAATTTTCTCGCTATTCTTCTTCATATTTACCGCAAACGCATTTGGTCTTCTACCATACGCCTTCACAATTACAAGCCACATCGCAGTAACTGCTGCACTTGCCTGCATAATCTTTTTGATGAACCTTGCGATTGGAATTTATAAAAACGGACCAATCGGATTCTTCGCAAACCTTGTTCCAAGCGGAGTTCCAAAAGCATTCGCACCTTTGATGTTGATTATCGAATTTTTCGCATACCTTGCACGCCCAGTCACACTTGCAGTTCGACTTGCCGTGAATATGGTAGCAGGACACACAATGATGAAGGTTATCGCAGGTTTCATCGCCTCAATGGGGGCATTTGGTCTTGTTCCTGTTCTTTTCAACAGCGTTCTTGTTGGGTTTGAGTTCTTCGTTGCTGGCTTACAAGCGTATATTTTCTCAATGCTTGCCTGCATATACATCAACGATGCCCTATCTCATCACTAATTTATGAAAATCGCAGTTGTATATTCCTCGTTTTATCAAAGTTATGAAACCGAACTTCTGAACAACGCAATTGCATTTTTCACACAAAAAAATCCTGAATCTGCGGAAGCAATTAACGCAAATTTGAAAAAATTGGAAACGGAAAATTTCGTAGCGAATGTTCTGCCAAACAATTTTAACTCGGTTTATTCACAAGCTTCAATTGCAAAAGTCTCCGGCGCAATGGAAATTCCACAAGCAACAAAATGGCTTTTGGAGAAAAACCAATACGCAGGAATTTTGACTCTTGGGTGTGTAATCAAAGGCGAAACCTCACATTTTGAGCATGTCTGCGATATTTCAATGCGTGGAATTGCCAAACTTGCTCTGAAATTCAGCACTCCAATCGCAAATGGAATTATCACTGCATATACAGAAAAAGATGCTGTTGAGCGAATTTCCGCAAACGGCAAAAACCTTGGTTTTAAGGCGATGGAAGCACTTGATGCCATGATTCACCTCAAAAACAAAATTAGTTATGATCATTCATAAATACCAAGCTCTTGGAAATGATTTCCTCATTTTTGACTGCATAAATTACCCAGAAAACGCAAATTTTTTGACTAGCGAAGGCTTTTTGGACTTTGTCGTGAATAAATCTGACCGCCGCCGCATTGGTTGCGACCAGTTTGTCGTAATGGAAAAATCGGAAATTGCGGACTGCAAAATCGTGTTTTACAACGCCGACGGCTCCCGTGCGGAGGCTTGCGGAAACGGAACGGTTGCCTCGGGCGTTTATGCAAGCAAGTTTTTGGGCAAAAGTGATGTCAAAATTCAAACGGATATGCAGGTCGTTGCGGTGAAAATCAACGGAAATGAAGCAACAATTGAGCTTGATATGCCTCGCGATTTGGGGTTTGAATATCAAAGTAATTACGATGGGTTTTTCAATATTTTCATGTCACCACATCAAACTTTCATCAGAAATGACACACAATTTATCGATAGCATTTCAGTTGGCAACCCGCATTGTGTTTTAATTGGCGATTATGGATCTTTTTATGCCGATTCAAAGCAAAAATTTTCAATTGAATATAATATATCATTAACTGCTAGCGAAAAGTTTTACCACCTTGGGAAGCAAATCGAAAACCTCACGCACATTTTTCCAAATCGCACAAATGTTGAATTTGTCACGAAAACTGGGGA
>CANKQN010000042.1 GCA_947485035.1 Rickettsiales bacterium
GTGCGAATTCCTTGCGTGCAGAAGGCGTCCTTAATTGCAAGGGGAAGACCGCACAGAACGGAATTTTCGCCTGTCTCAATTTTTTTTGCGATGATTTTCGCCTGTTCAACCGCAAGTTCGGGAGTTGGCGTAAGAAACGCATTAAGTTCCGATTTTGCTATTTTTTCGTTATAGTGCGAAACAATTTCCACCAATGATGACGGGCTTTTTTGAACGGATAATGTGAATTCCTTAATGCTTTTGAACATGGCTCAATATATATTTGATTAGTTTTTTACTATTGATTATTGTTTTGTCAAGGAAAGATTTTTTGCCTTGTTTCTTAATCCAATATTGAACATGATATGGGATATGCACTGTATATTCCATATATCTTATGTTGAGCATGGCATTGCGACGATCAATCAAAGGAATAAGTTCTGCATGTACGATGCTAAAATAATCCAATTTATCATCTTCATCACAGTCTATCTGAGTGGCATTAATGGCACGCCCCAATCTATCATGAAAGCTTTCCTTGCTATGCATTATTGATTCAAGAAGCGTTTGTAGTATATCTCTGTATTGAAGAGTAAGAATGAATTTGCCTGCTATATCATGTTGTATCTTGTCGTCGATTAACTGAAAACTATTCCACTCATCTCGCCGTTTTTTCCATACAATTTTCAACAAATCGTCCACCAAACAGAAGTGTGCAAGTATGTAGAAAATATCAATTGCAACCAAAAACCTTGTAATTCCCGAGGCAATAAACAGGATTTCCAGAAAAATGAAATAGGGGTTTTGCGTGCCAAATTTTTCGATAAAGTCAAATGTGCCAAACCACCACGCCGAATGAACAAGCCCAAGAATTATAAGAAATAGCGTCCAGTTTTTGCCTTCGTGGTTGTCTTTGAAATAGTCAATCAGTTTTTCCATATTCCCATTATTATATCTTCCGCCATTGAATTTTATTTTGAAGGAATTGTCAAGAAGTATTGACATATTAAAATGTTGCGAAATGGTGCTTTAAATATTTTAGATTTCTAAATGGTGGCTGAAAGTAAAACGGCAATTGTTCTTTTTGAAGATGACCTTCGCATTGAAGACAACCCCGTACTTCACCACGCTTGTGAAAATTATGATGTTATAATTCCGCTTTTCATATATCAGGAAAATTACCTTGGGCGAAATCTTGGCTGTGCTTCCAAAGTGTTTTTGCATAATGTTTTGAAATCGTTTAGTGCCTTGCTAAAAAATGAATATGGGGTAAATTTAATAATTCGCGATGGGAACAAGCTTGAAATTTTGAAAGAAATCGCTTCCATAATTCAAGTTGACGCAATTTATTTCAACAGGTCGTATACGAAAGTTCAAATTGAATTTGAAAAATCAGTTTTTGAAAATTTTCCAAAATGCGATGTTCAGTCATTTAAAGGAAAATTGACATTTGAACCGTGGGAAGTTTCAACACTTGCAGGCGAACCTTTTAAAGTCTTCACTCCGTTTTCAAAAGCATGTTTGAAAAAATTGGAAGTTATGCGAGAAATTTTCCCAAAACCGGAAAAAATTTCAACAATTGGCGAAATTCAATCGCTTGCGGTTGAAGATTTAAACCTTCTTCCAAAAAATGAGGGGAAATGGTATGAGGATATTCTGGCAAATTGGTCGTTTGACTACACAAAAATTAATGAAGACTTTAACACATTTCTTGAAACAAAGCTTGCGTTTTATGCTGATTCAAGAAATGATTTATCAATTGGAAATTCAAACATTTCGCCGTATTTACGCTTTGGAATTTTAAGTGCAAATGCCTGTTTCCAAATGGCTTCTTTGAAGGTTGGAAGGTATGATAGCCAATTTTGCCTTGAACTTCTTTGGCGGGAATTTGCATACCATGCAATGTATTATAACCAAGAAATTGCAACGCATGAATTAAGACCTGAATATTCAGGATTTCCTTGGGAAAATGATGGCGAGCTTCTTGAAAAATGGCAAAAAGGTGAAACGGGCTTTGATATTGTTGATGCAGGAATGCGTGAACTTTGGCAAACGGGAACAATGCACGGAAGAACGCGTATGGTTGTGGCATCGTTTTTGATAAAAGATCTTCTAACCGATTGGAAAACAGGTGAGCAATGGTTTTGGGATTGTCTTTTTGATGCTGACCCCGCCGTGAATCCTTTTTCTTGGCAATGGGTTTTTGGAAGTGGATTTGATGGTGCCCCATATTTCAGAATTTTCAATCCCGACCTTCAACGCCAAAGATTCGACGAAAAAGGCAAATATTGCACAAAATGGCTTGGAAATTTCTACAACATTGAAAGAATTGTGAATCACGATTTTAAAAAACAATTAACGCTTGATAAATACAAACTTTTATTAAATAAATTATGAAAATATTTTTACTTGCTTCAATGTTTTTTCTTCATTCTTTATGCAATGCAGCGGAAATGAAATTAAAACCAGTGCAAAATTTTAATGTTGAAAGATATACAGGAAGATGGTATGAAATTGCAAGAACGGAAAATCGTTTTGAAAAAGATTGCTCTAATGTTTCCGCAAATTATTCGCTCAACGAAGATGGCACGCTTCGTGTTGTTAACAAATGCTTGCGAAATAATAAGCAAAAAATTGCCGATGGAAAGGCTCGTTTTGTTGGAAAAAACAATGTTGGAGAATTGAAAGTTACATTTTTCTGGCCATTTCAGGGAAGTTATAATGTTTTTTATGTTGATGAAGGCTATCAAAATGCGATTGTTGGCGATGGGGATAAGGGATATTTATGGATTCTCTCCCGTCAAAAAAACCTTGATGCAAAAACCTTGAATTTTCTTGTTGAAAAAATCAAACTTAGTGGCGTTGATGTTCAAAAATTGATTTATGTAAAACATGATTAAAATTGCAATAATTGGTGCGGGATTTTCAGGGTTGGTTTTGGCAAATGAACTGAAAAATCTGGGTGGTTTTGAAGTTATATTTTTTGAAAAATCGCGTGGAGTAGGTGGCAGAATTTCAACGCGATACAACCAAGAATGGGAATTTGACCACGGAGCGCCTTTTTTTGAAGCAAAAACTCCCACATTTCAAGCTTTCCTTCAAAAATTCATTGAAGAGGGAGTTGTTGCAAGCTGGAATCCAAAAGTTGTTGATGGACGCGGCAATGAAACGCCAATCGAAGGCAAATATTTCGTTGGAATGCCAAAAATGAACGCATTGCCAAAAAATCTTTCTAAAGGTTTTGATATCAAATTTGAAACGAAAATTTGTAAAATTGAACGCAAAAATGATGGCTGGCATTTGCAAGACGATTCCTTAAAAACCTATTCTGTATTTGATTTTGTGGTAACATCTTGTCCTCCCGAACAAGCGTTTGATATCCTTCCTGATGAATGCCTATATAAAACTTCACTGAAAAACTTTGAAATGTTGCCAAAGTTTGTTTCTCTATTTGGTTTTGAAAGCGATGTGAATTTCAGCTTTGATATATTGCAAGTTACAAATTCAAAAATTGAAAAAGTTGTATGCAATCACAAGAAAGATGGACGAAACAACAAGCCAAGCATTGTTGTTTATGCTTGCGATGAATACTCGTTAAAAAATGTTGAAATGGAAAAAGAGCTTGCTGGACAAGAACTTTTGACAGAATTGAAGAATTTGTTTGGAAGCTTTGAAAATCCAACATTTTTGCAAACTCACAGATGGCTATATTCACAGCCAAAATTTAAAAGCGAATTGCTTTCGTTAAGGGATAAAACTCTTGGGATAATTTCCTGCGGAGACTGGCTTTCAAGCGGTGATATCGAGGGAGCATTCCTCAGTGGAATGGAAAGTTTGAAATATTTTCTTGAAAAGTAAAATGATACACTGCAATATTAATCAAATATTTATAACAAAACAATGAAAATTGCAGTCATAGGTTCGGGAATTTCGGGGCTTTCAACCGCTTGGTTTTTGAAAAATGAGCATGAAATCACGCTTTTTGAAAAGGACGCTCGCAACGGAGGACACGCCCACACATCTGCAATAAATTACAACGGCAATACGATCAATGTCGATACCGGATTCATTGTGTTTAATTACAAAACATACTATCACCTTCAAAGATTGTTCCAAAATCTTGATGTTAAAGTTGAAAAAAGCAAAATGTCGTTTGGTGTGTCCAATTCTGAAATTGAATATTCAAGCGTTTCGCCTTTTTCAAACTGGAACTTCTTGAATGGAAGATACTTAAAAATGCTTTTTGAAATAATAAAATTCAACAAAATTGCAAAAAAAGATATTGTCGATTCCTCAATATCCCTTGACGACTACCTCAATTTGCATAAATTTTCGCAGTACTTTCGCCGAAATTATATCTACGCAATGGCAGGCTCAATATGGTCTTGTTCAATTGAAGAGGCAAGGAAGTATCCCGCCAAATCATTCATAGATTTCTTTAAACATCACGGACTTTTACAAGTAATGAATCATCCGCAGTGGTATTGCGTCAAGGGTGGTTCGAAAAATTATGTTGAAAAAATCACAAGTCAATTGAACTGCAAAAATGCAAAGGTTTTGAAAGTTCAAAAACACGAAAACGGCGTTTTGGTAATTCACGAAAATGGGGAGGAGGTGTTTGATAAAGTAATTATAGCAACCCACGCAAACGAAGCTTTTGAAATTACGGGCGAAGAAATTCTTTCAAAATTTCAATATAGCAAAAACCTTGCGGTGCTTCATAAAAATGCGAATCTTATGCCAAAGAATAAATCAACTTGGGCAAGTTGGAATTATGTTTCCAGCTCTTCGCAAAATCTTTGCTTAACATATTGGATGAACAACCTTCAAAACATTCCAAATTCAACGCCCGTTTTTGTCACACTTAATCCTTCTGTTGAAATTGATGATAAAGATATTTTCTTTCAAACAACTTACCATCACCCAATTTTTGATGCACAATCCGCAAAAATTGTTTCTCATTTGAATTTAATTCAAGGAAGGGACGAAATTTATTATGTCGGCTCATATTTTAGCTATGGATTTCACGAAGATGGAATTAAATCAGCATACGAAATCTGTAAAAAACTTGTCAAAAAAATGCCATGGTGAATGATTTAAAGCTGGGTTTTTTAAAAGCTAAGGTCATTCATAAAAGAATTGCTCCAAGAAATTTTTTTTGTTATAAATCTGGTTATATAATCTTTCCATTGATTGGAAATTTTCCACTGCCAAAGTTGTTTTCAGTTGATGCTTTTAACATTTTTTCGTTTTACAATAAAGACCACGCAAACCGTAAAGGCACTTCAACACTTGCTTGGGCACAAGAAAAGCTTGAAACGGTTGGTATTAAGAAAGACGCTATTTCGCAAATTGTGTTGATGACGCACCCGCGATGCCTAAACTTTGTGTTCAACCCCGTAAGTTTTTATTTTTGCCTTAACGAAAAAGAGCAACCAATTGCAATAATTGCCGAAGTGAATAACACATTTGGGCAAACTCACAGCTACATACTTCACGAACAGGATTTTTCGCCCATTGTTCAAAATAAAATTTACAAGGCTCAAAAAGAGTTCTTCGTTTCGCCATTCTTTGAAAGGGAAGGCAATTACGAGTTCCGCTTTGCATATTCACCCCACAACATTGCAATTTGTATCAATTATTTTAAAAACGATATTCTTGCGTTTGAAACATCGGTTGCGGGCAAAATTGTGGAATTTAAGCCATCAAGTGCATTGCCATATTTATTCACAACATTTAAAACTGTTGCACTGACTATTCTTCAAGCCTTCATTCTGAAATTCATGAAAAAGCTCAAATTCAGAAAACCACCAATACAACTTACAAATTCCACAACTGTCAATATAAAATGATAAACAAAACGAAAATTCTACAAAACATTCTTTCACAAATTAAAATTGGTCAAATTGAAGTGAAATTTCCAAACGGTGAAACGCAAGCTTTTGGAAAGGACACAGGACTTATGGCGCATTTGCAAATTAATAATATCAAGGCAATTTCTGAAATACTTTCAAAGGGCGATATTGGCTTTGGAAGAGGGTATATTGAAAACTGGTGGCAAAGTAACGATATTGTGACGCTTTTGGATGTTATCACGAGCAATGCTCGACATTTTGAAAAAGCGATTTATGGCAAGGGATTTTTTAAGATACTATACACCGTCTATCACTTCTTCAAACGCAATACTCTTGCAAATTCGAAAAAAAACATTGAATATCATTACGATCTTGGCAATAATTTCTACTTCAAATGGCTTGATTCCACACGAACATATTCCTCTGCTTTGTTTCGTGGTGAGGAAACTCTTGAAGAAGCACAGGTGGAGAAGTATCGCAATATTATAAAGCATATCCCAAATGCAAAAACAATTCTTGAAATTGGCTGCGGATGGGGAGGCTTTATGAGCGAGGCAGTGAAAACAAATGCTGATATTAATATTAAGGGGTTGACGCTATCGCACGAACAGCACGATTTTGTCGCGCAGAAGTTTGCAAATAATAACAACATTTTCCCAATAATTCAGGATTATCGCAATGAAGCGGGGAAATATGACGCAGTTGTTTCAATTGAAATGTTTGAGGCTGTTGGTATGGAATATTGGGAAATTTATATGCAAAAAGTTGCCGATGCTTTGAACAAAGGTGGCATTGCTGTAATTCAAACAATCACAATTGATAGCTCTGCTTTTGAAGAGTACACAAAAACAAGCGATTTCATTCGCCATTTCATCTTTCCCGGTGGAATGTTGCCAACTGTGGAGATTTTTGAAAAAATTGCAAAAAAAGCTGGCTTTGAGGTTGTCGCCTCGGAAAACTTCGGAATGAGTTATAAAAAAACGCTTTTGCTTTGGCTTGAAAATTTTGATAGAATATCGCACGAATTAGCACCGCTTGGATTTGATGAAAAATTTATCAGAAAATGGAGGTTTTATCTTGCATATTGTGCCTCTGGATTTAATGCAAAAAGAACTGATGTTGTTCAGTTTGTGCTAAGGAAAATATGAAAATTCTTGTCTTGTTTTTGTTGTAATGTAATATTAACAGTGATGCACTTTTTGATATCTGTGCAATCTGGAAAAATAACACTTGATATATTGCAAAATATGATATAGTATATCTATATTTAATATAATTTTTATGTCGCTTAATCCTTTGGAGCGTCTTTGGTATACTAATGATTACTGGCGGGAACTAAGAAAAAAAATCAAAGAACTGGAAGACGATCTCTTACAATACCAGAAAGCAAAAAAATCAGCAGAAGCTGCATCCGATATTGCAAAAAAAGCAGACGAAGCTGCAGACACCGCAGTAAAAGCGGCAGAAACCAAATTAAATGATGTAAAAAGCAAAGAAGCTGCTAGCATACAATCAGCACAAACAAACAAAGACAACGCAGACGCTGCACTCAGGACTGCAGAAACAACCAAAGAAAACGCAGACACTGCATTCACGGCTGCAAAAACAGCCAAAGCAAAAGCAGAAGCTGCATTCACGGCTAAAACAAAAGCCAAAATAGAGGCAGACGCTAAATACGCCAAAAACAACACAGAGGCTAACAAAACAGCCAAAGAAACCGCAGAAACTCAATACGAGACTGCAAAGGCAACCAAAGCGACAAACAATAATAAATTCAATGAGGCACAAACAGACCAAACAAACGCAGAAGCTGCACTCAAGACTGCAGAAATAAAACAAACAAACGCAGAAAACGCATTACATGGTGCAAAAACAGCCAAAGCAAAAGCAGAAGCTGCACTCGAGACTGCAAAAGCAAGTGCAGTAGATACACAAAATAATTTGAATAAGGCAGATAGTGATTTGAATGTAGCAAATAAGAATGTATCTGATGCAGAATTAAAACTTGCAAACGCAAGAACTGAGCTCCACAATGCAAAAGCAACACAAGCAAACACACCAGCAACAACAACAGGCACAGAAGCAACAACAACAGGCACAGATGCAACAACAGCACCAAAAGCACCAGCACCAGCAACAGCACCAGCAACACCAGCAGCAAAAGCAACAACACCACAAACACAAA
>CANKQN010000043.1 GCA_947485035.1 Rickettsiales bacterium
AGAAAAACTTTATGCTATAGCAAATCATCAGAAATGCTCCGCATTTCTGTGTTAATGCTACTAAACAAAGAATTCATTTATCATAATCTATAGAAATTTGTCAGTTCCTGCAACTTGGTAAGCGCCAGCATAGTTCACACTCTCAATCGGTTGATAATCAAAATGACAGTAAAAGACAAAATACTGGTAATCAACACTAACAAAAAACAATGGGGAAGAATTTCCCCCATTGCAATTTTTCCTTGCATTGCACCCAAAAATGTGGTATTGTTGTTATGCAGTAAAAATAATTAATATAAAAATTTATGCAAGTAAATCCTCAAGACATAACATATGCTGAAGAATATAGAGTACACAAGCAAGATACATATCAGGGGGGATCGAAGCATGGTAAAAAACATGGCCAAGGGGTGATGAAGTATGCAAACGGTGATATATATCATGGGGGATGGCTTGTTGATCGGCGCCATGGCAAAGGAGTTATGAAGTATGCAAACGGTGCAACGTATGAGGGGGGATGGCTTATTGATTTGTACCATGGCAAAGGAGTTATGAAGCATGCAAACGGTGCAACATATGAGGGGGAATTTGATTATAATCAGTACCATGGCAAAGGGGAGTTGCACTGTGCAAACGGTACAAAATATGAGGGGGAATTTGTGAATAATGCAGCAAATGGCCGAGGGGTTCTTACCAAATCAGATGGTAGTCAATATAATGGGGAATGGAAGCATGGTAAACAAAATGGCCGAGGGGTTCTTACCACATCAGATGGTAGTAAATATGATGGGGAATGGAAGGATGGTACGAGACATGGCCGAGGGGTTCTTACCATATCAGATGGTAGTAAATATGATGGGGAATGGAAGCATAGTGAAAAAAATGGCCGAGGGGTTCTTATCGAACCAGATGGTAGTAAATATGATGGGGAATGGAAGGATGGCCAACAAAATGGCAAAGGGGTTCTTACCAAATTGGATGGTGGTAAATATGCTAGTACATATATTGGGGAATTTTATGATAATCAGTACCATGGCAAAGGGGCTCTGTACTGTGCAGACGGTGCAATATATGAGGGGGAATGGAATAATGGTAAAAAAAATGGCCACGGTGCTCTTATCGAACCAGATGGTAGAAAATATGAGGGGAGATTTGTGAATGATAAGAGAGATGGCGACTTTGTTGATATCGCTTCATATAAGGTAACAATAGGGAGCCTGTTAGATAAAAATAATTTGCCAGGCAAAGCAGAAGGATATAAAAATATAACAGTCCAAGATCCAAATTTAGCTGCCAAAATAAAGGCGGATATCCTGCTTTGCTTAAAAGCACAACAAGCAGAAAAAGCAAAACAACCAAAACAAGCTTACTGTTTAATCTTCTAACAAAAAGCAGGGGGAATTTTCCCCTTGCAATTTTTCCTTGCATTACATCCAAAAATGTGGTATTGTTGTTATGTAGTAAAAATAATTAATATAAAATTTATGCAAGTAAATCAATTTGTATTACCAAATAGTGATATATATATATTCAGGAGAAATGAATGATGATGGTAATCCACATGGCGAAGACAAAATAGCTGCAAACGGTCAGTGCTGGAGTGGGACATTTGATCGGGGTGTACTAATCAACAATAAAGCGAATACTAGGGGACAGTACGGTCATTTGATCACAGTGTATAAGACTTCGCAGGAAATAGTAGAATCACAAGACGCAGTAGCAGCACAATCAGCAGCAGCACGAGCACGAGCAGCAGAAGAAGAAGCACTAAGACAAGAGCTAGCAGAATCTAAAAATTTGTGTACAATATTTGTTCAATCTCAGGTAAATCTGTCAAATATTCCTGTCACTAACACAAAAGGTGCAATACAAGAGAATTGCCCTCCAATTAACACGGATAAACCAAAGAATAAGTCTAGGCACAAACAGACATGCTTTGAAAGATTCTCTTTATGTTTGAGATGGAGATCCAGTGCAAAGGTGGCTGCGAGGGGATAATACACAGCAACACAACGCAAGGAATTGCTTGATAGTAACGAGATTAAGGTGATTTTAGTTTATGAAACTGAAAGTCCGATTGAAAGACCAAAGCTACACCTCTCCCTTTTCCCGTTTGGCTTTCATAATTGCAAAATCGTCATCAGCGTGATACGAAGACCGCGTTAAGGGCGATGACGCAACCATTAAAAATCCACGAGAATACGCCACTCGTTTGTAATAATCAAATTCTTCGGGCGTTACAAATCTTTCAACATTTGCGTGTTTTTTCGTTGGTTGAAGATATTGCCCAATTGTGATGAAATCAACACCTGCACAACGCATATCGTCCATAACTTGAAGAACTTGCTCCTTTGTTTCGCCAAGACCAACCATAATTCCAGATTTCGTAAAACATAGCGGATTCGTTTCCTTTGCAATTTCAAGAAGTCGAAGGGAATGGTAATACCTTGCACCGGGGCGAATTTTTGCATAAAGTGCCGGAACAGTTTCAATGTTGTGATTGTAGACATCCGGAAATGCCTTTGCAACCATTTCAATTGAACCCTTCTTGTTGCGAAAATCTGGCGTTAGAATTTCAATTGTTGTTGATGGCGACAATGTTCGGATTTCTTCAATACATTTCACGAATTGTGAAGCTCCGCCATCGGGAAGGTCGTCTCTATCAACTGATGTTATTACAACATGTTTCACGCCTGTTTCTGCGACTAATTTTGCAAGTTCTTGCGGTTCTTTTTCGTTTATGGGGAGGGGTCGTCCTGTTTTAACATTGCAAAAGGCACAAGCACGGGTGCAGGTATCGCCAAGAATCATAACTGTTACATGTTTTTTTTGCCAACATTCACCAATGTTTGGGCAAGCTGCTTCTTCGCAAACAGTATGCAAACCTTTTTCACGAACAAGTTCACGAGTTTCATTGAATGCTTTTGAAGTTGGAGCTTTCACGCGAAGCCAATCGGGCTTTTTTTGATGCTCCCTCTGACCATCGCCAGATTTAATTTCTTGAATACCAACCTTGTTTTCGCTATGGTTTTCCATCATATTTTTCGTGAAATATTTCACAATCAAAACCTCAACACTTCCCAAATGTCAAGAAAATAAACACTTGACTAATAATATAACCATAAAAACATAAGCTCAATAACAAAAATTCTTGCATTATGAATATTTTAAGATCCGCAGCCCTGGTTTCTTTTTTCACAATAGTCTCCCGCGTCAGTGGTTATGCAAGAGATATTCTAATTGCCCGCATTGCAGGAACGGGGTTTTTTGCCGATGTCTTCTTCGCCGCGTTTAAAATGACAAACCTTCTGCGAAAAGTTCTGATTGATGGCTCGTTTTTTGCCGCATTTGTGCCATCTTTTTCAAAAATAAAGGAAAAGTATGGGAAAGATGAAGCATTGATTTTCTCCTCAAAAATGCTTTCAATTGCACTTTACATCGTTCTTGCAATTACGATTCTTGCAAACATTTTCATGCCACAAGTTACAAAATTCATGGCACCGGGTTTTACTGGTGAAAAGCTTGCTTTAACAATTTCCCTTTCATATATAATCTTCTGGTATTTCATTTTCATTTGCTTAATTTCAATCATTTCGGGTGTTTTGAATGGAATTCATAAGTTTTCATACTACGCAATTGTGCCAATATTCATGAACCTTTCCATGATATTCTTCACACTCTTTCTTCAAGATTACTTCGAAAACATTGGGTATTGTCTTGCTTGGGCGGTGGTTTTTGGTGGATTAATCCAGTTTCTGTTCATATATCTTGCCTGTGTTTATGAAAAATTTGTCGTGAAAATTCAACTTCCAAGCAAAAAATTGTTTGACGAAAACACAAAATCGGCATACAAGAAAATGTTGCCTTCAATTATTGGTGGAAGTTTAAGTCAAATTAACACAATGGTTGACCTTGTTCTTGGAAGTATGATAGCTTCGGGCGTTTCTTATTTATATTATACTGACCGCATATTCTTTCTGCCAACTTCCGTTATTGGAACGGCAATTAGTATTGTAATTTTACCGCTAATTTCAAAACAAATTGCACAGGGCAAAATTGATTCAGCTAACCACCTTGTTGGGGAAGCAATATCTCTTTCAACAATAATGGTTTTACCTGCGGCATTTGCTCTTTTGTTGAATTCATCAATGCTAACTTCCGTAACATTTGAAGGCGGTGCATTCACTTCTTCTGATGTGAGTGTTGTTTCAATAATGTTGCAAATTCTTGCTGTTGCACTGCCATTTTGCGTTTTTAATAAGATTGCTTCTGCAATATTTTTCAGTCATTCAGATACTAAAACCCCAATGTACATAACTCTTGTGAGCGTTATGATTAATGTGATAATTTCAATAGTTTTAATGAAATTTGGCTATGGAGTCTATGGAATTACCATTGGAACGGCCTTTTCTTACTTCCTTTCGTGTGTAATTTCGGTGATAATTCTTATAAAACGAAACCTTCTTGTAATTGGCGTAGATATTGCAAAGTTTGTTGGGAAAATTGCATTGTCATCTGGAATTTCTGCTCTTTTAATGCAATGGTGCGTTGTGCATAAAGATTTTGGGTATAATGCGATAATTTACCACTCCAACCTGTTCACAAAATTGGGATACATGATTGGAGTTGTGGCTTTAACAGGATTGACCTTCATGCTTATGTCACGCTTGTTGGGCGTTAATATAGTGCATATTCTATTTTCAAGGAAGCGTAATCAGCCTTTGTAAAACCTGTAAATTAGTTCAATAACCTCGTGAAGCTTTTCTGGCGTGAAAGAGTTTGTAACAAAACCACGAATGCCAGTTGCAGCAAAAAATTCTTCGGCAAGTTCGTCTGGGTTTTCAACAGCATCAGATTTATTCAGCAGCACAAGCTCCTTAGCATTAAGTATTTTACTTCCGTGCTTTTCGTCGAAATCGGTAAGCTCTTTGCGAACAACATGGTAATTTTCAACGAAATACATATTGGAAAGATCCACGATGTGAATTAACATTTTCGTGCGTTCAATATGTTTCAGAAATTGATGTCCAAGACCATAACCCTCACTTGCTCCTTCAATTAAACCGGGAATATCTGCCAAAACGATTTGCTCAAAATTATAGTTTAAAATTCCAAGATTTGGTGAAATTGTCGTGAAGGCATAGTTCCCAATTTTTGGCTTTGCATTTGTAACAGATGCAAGAAAGCTTGACTTCCCAGCGTTTGGAATTCCGATAATTCCGATGTCACTAATCATTTTCAACTTCAAGCGATAAGTTCCCTCTTCGCCAAAATTTCCAATTGTGAATTGATATGGTGCTTGATTTGTTGACGACTTAAAGTGCGTATTTCCAAGCCCTCCTCTGCCACCTTTTGCGATTAAAACTTGTGGAGTTTCATGAGTGATATCAAAAACCAAAACCTCATTTTCAAGGCAAATTTGAGTTCCAAATGGCACCTCAATCACCAAATGTTCACCAGATTTTCCGGTTCTTTCGTTGCCCATGCCAGACTCCCCATTTTCAGCGACTATCTTTTTTTGAAAACGAAACCTTTCCAGCGTGTTAATATTTTCATTTCCAACGATTATAACATCTCCGCCCTTACCTCCGTCACCGCCATTTGGTCCACCATCTGGAATGAATTTCTCGCGACGAAATGAAGCACAGCCCGAACCACCATTTCCGGCACGGATATAGACAGTTACTTCATCAAAAATTCTGTGTTCTTTACTCACAACATATATTATTAATTGTGATTAACCTTGCAATGGGAAAAATAAAAAGCAAGGAAACATTATAAAAGACATGCTATGCGTTTTCTTTTGCAGCCTTCGTGTTGAATGATTGCACGATCATTATGAAAAAATATGCGGCAAAAATGAGGTTTAAAATTGAAATAACGCCAGATCTAAGCGAAAGATTATTCCAGTAAATCCACGACATAACAGCAAGCGTAGCAAATGATTGTCCACGATACAGCAACACCAAAAGGAAGCTTTTAACACCACGAATACACACAACATTTACGCACATCAAAATACCTGAAAAAGCGAAGTATAAAAGGGAAAAATAGAACGCAAACTGGTGAATTTCAATCCCCTCTTCGATAAAAGATATTGGGAATTTTATGATATTTGGAATAGATTTGTAGAATATTGACGATATTTCAAAGTAAAAATTGCGGAAAAGAGTGATTATGAATATAGTTAAAACCGCTTGCAGAACAAATGTTACAGCAGAACTTACATTGCCGGAGGTTGCTTCATGGGGGAATAATTCTCGTTTTTGTTCCACTTTTTTTTGCTCGGTGTTTTTTGTGAGGAGTGTTTTTTGTTTGGCGTCCTGTTTCAAAGTTTGAGCAAACTTTTTATCCTTCTGCTTTTTATCGGCTTTGTGGAAAATGCTTGCGAATCGTGATTGATTTTTGCCTTTGTTTGAATGTTTTATGAACTCTTTTAAGGACTTATTCAAAACCGTATTTGTGATTGTGAGGTTCTCAATTTCATTGCCACGAATGTTTGTTGTTCGTGCGGGAATGAAAAATTCGGAAGGACTTGTGTTTGTAGAATCATTAAAATTGATGTAATCCATCAATGTATTTTCAATTTTTGATGATACAATATGCACACCACGCATGTTATTTGAAAGGAACATTGAATTGTATATTTCGCTACTATCAAAAATGCTTGCATCAAGAGTTGTATATTCAAAGAATGCGTCCAGCAATTTACAATTCAAAAATTTCGTTGCAATTAATGAAGAGCAAATCGTTTTTGTGTATTGAATTTCGCTTGTGTCGAAAATTACTTTGCTTGCGACTAAATTCGCAATTTTACTCGTAGAAATTTGACTTGCAAGGAAGATTGTATTGAAGATTGAGCTTTCTTGAAATACGCAGTTGGAAAATTGAGTATGTTCAAAGTTTGCGTTCGTAATTTTTACATGCAAAAATTTACATTCCGTGAACGAAGATGAAACGACTCCGAAATTAAAAAATTGACAATCAACAAATATAACATCTGCAATTTCCACTTTTTTCAGAACACCTGTAATTGAGTAGTTACTCATAACAACGGGGGTTTCAAGCGATTTTGAGACCAATTCTAATAAATTTTCAGCAGTAATTTGCTTCATAAAAGCTTGACAATTCTTATTTTCTTTTTCTGCCTTAAAACAAACAAGATTATTTTTCAAGTCTTTTATGGTAAAAATTGCAATTAATGGTTTAGGTCGAATTGGAAGGTGCGTTTTGCGTGCTGTTTTCGAAGAAAATATTCAAGGAATTGAAGTTGTGGCGGTGAATGGTCCTGCTGAAATTGAGCAACATGTTCATCTTCTACAATACGATTCCACCCACGGAAGATTTCCATTTCCAATAACGCACGATGGTTCGAATATCATAATCAATGGCAAAAAAATTCCGCTTTTGCGTGAAAAAGAAGTTGAAAATATTGACTGGGCAAAATTCGGCGTTGATGTCGTTTTAGAATGCACAGGCAAATTCACAAAACGAGACGATCTTCAAAAACACATAACCGCCGGTGCAAAAAAAGTGATTTTATCTGCTCCTGCAAAAACTGACGATGTTAAAACCATCGTGTTTGGGGTTAATCACCACATTTTGGAAAAATCTGATACCATTATTTCAATTGGTTCTTGCACAACGAACTGCCTTGCTCCTGTTGCAAAAGTTTTGAACGATACGATTGGCATAAAAAAAGGCTTTATGACAACAATTCACTCATACACTGGCGATCAAAACATTTTGGACGGCTCTCATAAAACTGATATGCGTCGTGCTCGTTCCGCTGCTTGTTCTATGGTTCCAACCTCAACAGGTGCTGCAAAAGCAATTGGATTGGTTCTGCCCGAACTTAAAGGCAAGCTGGACGGTTCTGCAATTCGTGTACCAACTCCAAATGTTTCAGTTGTCGACCTAACATTTGAAGCCAACCGCGACACAACAAAGGAGGAAGTTTTGGAGG
>CANKQN010000044.1 GCA_947485035.1 Rickettsiales bacterium
AGCTTAATGTATTCATAGTTATCCCTTGGCAAAGTTTCAACCGTGATATTCCTCATTTTTGAAAAGTCGTTTTTACTAAGGAAGTCAAAATATCGAACATTTTCAAGATATTTTGCATCAAATTCATCAACTTTTTGTGCGTAATATTGATATCCACGCTGGGTTAGTGGGTTTTTATCATCTAAATGGTTGATGTTGCGCAGCGGAATCGTTCGTACTTGCCATTTATACTTGGCGTTGAACTCCGTGTTATTTGCGTTTGATGTATAACTTGGTTTGTGCGAGCAACCTACTACAAGGATTACCAAAACTATTGCGAATTTTTGCAACATACCCCTTAAACTTTAAATAAAGTAATACCTTAGAAGGGGTAAAAAATAAAGTCAAGATAGTTGAGAAAGTTAATCCACCTGCAATTGCCGAAGAAAGTTGAATCCACCACTGTGAAGTTGGCGAATTGACGGTCAGAACTGCTGTTTCAAAGCTTATCCCAATTCCAAACATTGCGGGAAGAAGTCCGACAACATTCGTGGCACTTGTCAACAAAATTGGTTTTGCACGCAAAAGTGCGGTTTTTATCAACGCCTCTTTCACCGCCGCTTCACCCTCGTGCGATAGATCCTTCTTAAATTCTTGAAAGAAATCAAGGTATATTAGGTTGTTACTAACAACAATTCCAGCAAGTGCAATAATTCCAATTCCACACATAACAATACTTAGCGGATTTTGTGAAATTACAAGCCCAAGCAAAACACCAATAATTGAAAGAAAGACAGAGCTCATAATGATTATTGCATATCCAAACGAGTTAAACTCTATTAAGAAAATCAAGAAAATTGCGACGAGGGCTATCAAAAACGCATTTTTCAAAAACGCCATAGTCTCCTGTTGATCTTCGTCCGTTCCGCCGGCGAAAAGCTCAACCGTGTGTTTTTGTGCGATTTTTTCAAGGTCTTCGAAGATTTTGTCCTTTTCCTGAGATTTTATCACACTAACAACCTTACCATTTTTATTGGTGTATTTTTCACGCACATTTGCCTTAACTGCCAGCATAAGCCTTCCATTTTTACGCAAAATTTCAACTAACTCCGGTGCTTTTATAATTTTGATAAAATTCGAAATTGGAATAGACTTCCCATTTTTCACAAGAAAACTGTTCATAATTCTTGCGATGTTTCGCTCGTCTGCTGGGTATCGCAGAAGAATTTCAGACTTAACATCAAGGTTATCTGGCGAGTATTTGTCTATTAAAACTCCATTTGTTGCAAGCTTAACATAGCCAGCAATAATTGAAACATCAATGTCGTATTTCATCGCAAGTTCTTTGTCCACAAGCACTTGATACTCAATTCGTTCAGGTGGGCGAGTGTCTTCAACATTTTGCAAAACGGGCTTGGAATCAAGATAGTCCTTCATTTCTTGCACTGCAATTTGCATTTTTTCAATAGAATCTCCAAAAATTTCGTAGTAAATATCCGTTGTTTGAGGTGGACCATCTTTTTCCTTTTCAAATGTCACAATAAAGCCCGCTTGTGTAACATTTTCCTGCAAATCTTCAATAATTTTACCCGCCTTTCTGCGAATTGCCCAATCCACAAGTTGAATGTCTATCACGCCAATGGTATCTTTTGGCATATTTTCCGCATTTCCACCGGTTCCGCCTGCGAATGTATAGAAAATATCAACCTCTTTACCAATCTGCGATTGCACTTTTTGGGTGATATCCTCCATCGCTTGGGCTTTTTCATTAAGAGAAAGATTACCAGTGCCACGCACAAAACCACGAATATAATTGGTTTCAATGTTTGGGAAGAATTCAACCCCGCGGTTGAAAAAGGCATAAATGACAATTATTGCAAACATCAGCCCGATTAATCCAAAAAACGAAAGCAATGGGCGGCGAAGAGTTTTATTAATAATTCTTGCATAAAAGCCTTGAAGTCCTTGAAGTTCCATCATTTCTTTGGTGGAGAGATCCTCAATAACAATATCTTGTTCTTCGGCTGGCACTGGTTTGTCAAGCATTCCACCCAAAGTTGGCATAATAAACAATGCAACAAAAAGTGAAGAACACAAAACAATGATTAGTGTGAGCGGAAGGTATTTCATGAATCCGCCGATGACTCCGGGAAAGGCTAAAAGTGGGGCGGAGACTATCAACACCGTTAAGGTTGAAATTAACGCAGGAACGAACATTTTTTGTGTTGCTTCAAGATACGCCTGTTTGACAGGAATGCCGTAGCGAATTTTCTGGCTGGCATATTCAACAATAATTGAACTTGCGTCCATAATCATTCCAATGGAAAGTACTAAGCCAAAAAGAACGATGATATTTAGACTTATGCCGAATAAATACAACAACCAAATTGAGATAAAAAACGAGAGCGGAACCGACAAGCCAATCAAAATTGCCTGCCTCATTCCAACAATGTTCATAACCATAATAAACACAATTATTATTGCAAACATTATTTCGTTTTGAAGGTTGCTGAGGGAGTCTTTGATTTCAGCTGATGTGTCCCTCATGTAAAGAATTTCAACATCTGACGGCAGAGTTTTGGCATAGACATCAATTTTCTTGTGGATTTTTTCAATCGTCTTGATGATATTTGCACCAGAACGCTTGGAGATTTCAAGTACTATCGCATTTTTTCCGTTAATTTTAGCAATTGAGGCTTGGTCTTTGTATGTTTTTACAACCGTAGCGATATCCTTCAACTTCACAACCGTGCCGTTTTTTGTTTTAATTGGCAGGTTTTGAATTTCCTCAACACTTTTTAAAAGCGATGGAACGGTTACAGAAAATTCACCGGAAATTGATCGCATAATGCCCGACGCAATAAGCTTATTGTTGTTTGCAATTGCGGAGATATCCTGTATTGAAACACCAAATTGGCGAAGGGTTGATGGCAGAATTTGAATTTCAATCACTTCTTCAAGCTCGCCCTTGATTGCAACTTTTAGGATATCTGGCACTGATTCAATCTCGTCACGCAAATTTCGTGCAATTTCCATGGTGGATGCTGTGTCGTCGCTTAAAAGTGCGATATTTAGCACCGGCATGGCACTTAGGTCAATTTCTGAAATTGCAGGTTCATTGACATCCGTGGGAAATTCAACTTTTGCAACATCAACCTTTTCGCGAACATCACTCATTGCAATTTCGTTATCAACGCCTGCGGAAAATTCAATCACGACCGAAGCCGAATTGACATAGGAGTATGATGTGACATTTTTCACGCCTTGAATTTTGGAAATTTCCTTTTCAAGGGGTTTGAGGATCATCTTCTCGCTGTCGCGTGGGGAATAACCTTCTGCATGAACTGAGACGAAGATGTAAGGAACTTTTACCTGCGGGGCACCCTCTTTTGCGATTATTTTGTAGGATTGAATCCCGAAAAAAAGCAAAAGAGTGGAAAGAATAATTGTGAAACGCTTTTTTGCGAAAAAGAATTTAATTAATCTTTCCATACCTGTGTCGTTAAATGTGATTAATCAATTTTACCTTTTTCAAATGTAACATCGTAAATGTCAACGATATCACCAATTGCAAATCCTTCGAATTTCTCCATTTGAAGACCACATTCCTTGCCCTGTTGAATGGATTTTGCGTCATCGTGGAAGTGTTTAAGTGTGCGAACATTGCCTTGTGCAATAATTTCGCCATTACGAACAACTTTCGCAAGAGCATTCCTTTTGACAACGCCGTCCGTTACATGAAGACCTGCAATTTTCCCGGCTTTTGAGACATCAAAAACTTGGCGAACCGAAGCCGAGCCAACTTTTGTTTCAATTTGCACTGGAGATAGGGAGTCTGAAAGTAGAGCTTTGATTTCATCGATAATTTTGTAAATCACAGTATGTTCACGAATTACAATGCTTGCTTTTCTTGCAAGGGCTTCCTCATTTGCGTTAACCGAAACATTGAATGCGAAAATTGTTGCACCTTTTGTTTTGGCAAGCAAAATATCAGCCTCCGTAACATTACCAACCATTGCTTGAATTATGTGAAGTTTGATTTCCTCGTGTTGAATTTTTTCAAGCGAATATTTAATAGCGTCAAGTGTTCCCTGTGCGTCCGAGCGAATTATTACCCCAATTTCCTTTTTTTCTTTTTTCAGAAGGGCGGCGAATGGGTCGGAATCTGACGATGAAATGTTGTTTTGAGTGTTCTCCTCGCGAATGCGTTCAATGCGGTGAGATATAACCTCTCTTGCAAGGCGTTCAGTTTCCATTACGAAAAAACGCTCACCAGATGTTGGAACTTCATTGAAACCGTAAATTTCAACAGGCATTGATGGAAGAGATTCTGCAAGAGTTTGCCCTTTGTCATCAACCATTTTACGAACTCTACCAGTTGTAGTGCCGGCTAAAATGATATCCCCGTTTTTAAGAATTCCGTGCTTAATAAGAACAGTTACGACCACACCTTTTTTGTTGTCAAGTTTTGATTCCAAAACAATTCCCCCAGCATGACCCAAGTGATTCGCCTTTAAATCCATAACATCAGCTTGAAGCAAAATGCGTTCTTCAAGCTCTTTTAAACCCGTGCGTTTTAAGGCAGAAACAGGCATAACGGCGATGTCTCCACCGAAGTCTTCGGGAACTAGGTGGTGGGAAAGAAGGTCTTCTTTCACTTTTTGTAAGTTTGCGGAATGTAGATCCATTTTGTTCACTGCAACAATAATTGGACAGTTCGCCGCTTTTGCGTGGTGAATTGCTTCAATTGTTTGAGTATTAATTGAATCATCGGCAGCAACAACAAGAATTGCGATATCAGTTGCATTTGCACCCCTTGAACGCATCGCCGTGAAGGCTTCATGACCGGGAGTGTCGATAAATGTAATTTTTTGACCAGACGGAAGTGTTACTTGGTAAGCACCAATGTGTTGTGTAATTCCACCTGCTTCCCCAAGGGCAATATCAGTGTGGCGAAGGGCATCAAGAAGTGAGGTTTTTCCGTGGTCGACATGTCCCATTACAGTCACAACCGGTGGAACTTTTTTCAGTTCTGTGTTTGAAGATTTGCGATTAAGGATATCCTCTGGTGTTTTTTCTTTTACACGAAGGACTTTTTGTCTGAACTCTTCAACGATAAGCTCTGCGATGTCACCATCAAGAATTGAGTCCTCGTTTGCGTGTTCGCCAACAAATTTCGCTTTTTCAATAACAATATTAATCTTCAATGAGAGGCGGTTTGCCAATTCTTGAATTGAAATTAGTTCAGGAATTTCAATTGTTTTAATAGCCTGTTCTTGAACATTAACTTGCGTGTGCTTTCTTTTAACGCCAAACGAGCTTGATTTCTTTCTTTTGCGATTGCGTTCTTCCGAAACAAATGTTGAGACAATTTCAACATCTTCTTCTTCCGTCAGTTGGCGTTGCTTGGAGAGAAACTCTCTCAAATTTTCTCCAGTTTTCAAGCTGTCAATTTCAGACTCCTTGTCAAATTCAAGATATTTATAGTGTCGCAGGTGTTTATCGATGACGGATTTATCACGGTGATCCTCCTTTTGAACTTCGTCCTCTTTGGAAACATCAATTGTGATTGATGGAGCTTCGCCTTCCGGCTTTGTTCCAAAAATGGAGAAATCGTGGGCAATTTCCGCGTGTTTTTCTTCCTCAATCTTTTTGGTTTTAATTTCAACTTTCGCAGGAAGCGTTATGTGAAGTTCATGTTTTGCCTTTGCTTTTTCCTTAAACAATGTTGTTTGAGCGGGTTTCACAGCGACGGGACGAACATCTGGCGAGCGGTCAATCGGGCGCTCTCCTCGTGGGGTTGTGTCTTCCACTGGGCGTGATGAATATGGGGAAGAGTAGGGGTTGTCGTATGGCGAAGAGGATTTTTCTTGCACTGCTTTCTCTTCCACAACAACAGCCTGTTCACGGTTTGTATGCACAATCTGCGTTCCACTTGAAGACTTTTTCATGAATTTGTTCAGAATTTCTTCCTTACTAATACCAGTGCTTCCAAGGGAAATTGTTGGCATTCCTAGGGTAATTTTTGTCGGTGTTGATGGGTCTTTAGACATTAAAGATTTTACAATTATTTGTTATATAATGGTTTGTAATCAAAGATAAATAAACAGTCAAGAAATTCTTGCATAAACATAAAAAAAGTACTTTTTGCAAAAAACTGTCAATTTTTCGATTATGAATTGTATAATACTATAGACAATATCGCAAGGGTTTTTAAAAAAACTTGATTTTATTTTTTAAAATGTTTGTAGTAGTCAAATTCTTTAAAAAGCATTAAAAATGAAACATTACACGCACAAAATTTCGGAAATTACGGAAAATCTTTTAGGAAAACAAGTTCAAATTGCGGGCTGGTTGCATAATAAACGCGACCACGGCGGCGTTCTTTTTCTTGATATCCGTGCCTTTGGCGAGAAAGTTCAAGTTGTTGTTGAAGAAGCAAAAATGATTGAGGAAGTTTCCAAAATTAAGTTGGAATCTGTGCTAAAAATTTGGGGGGAAGTTCGCCTTCGTCCTGAAAATGCTGTTAATTTGGGGTTGAAATCTGGTCGTGTGGAAATTGTTGCATCAAATGTTGTGATTGAAAATGAATCAACGCAAATTCCGTTTCAAGTGAATTCGGACGATGACATTTCCGAAGACATTCGCCTGAAATACCGCTTTCTTGACCTTCGCACTGAAAAAATGCGTAACAACATTCTACTTCGCTCGTCTGTGATATCCTATATTCGCAAACGCATGGAACTTGAAGGTTTTACGGAATTTCAAACTCCAATTCTAACTGCGTCTTCCCCTGAAGGAGCAAGAGACTTCCTCGTTCCGTCTCGCATTCACCCAAACAAATTCTACGCTTTGCCACAAGCTCCGCAACAGTTCAAACAATTGTTGATGATGTCCGGCTTTGAAAAATATTTTCAAATTGCCCCGTGTTTTAGGGACGAAGATGCAAGAGCCGACCGTTCCCCCGGTGAATTTTACCAACTGGATATTGAAATGTCGTTTGCAACGCAAGAAGATGTATTTTCTGCAATTGAACCTGTGATGTATGATGTTTTTGTTAAGTTTGCCGGAAATGATGATTTTGTGGCAATTCGCTCAAACTATGATAACTCATATTCTGTCTGGATTAACCTTGAGGCAATTCACAAAATGGATAAAAACTCTGCTTCATTCAAACAGCTTGCAAAACACATTGAGGCATTCTACCATAAATTCAATGAAAACCTTGCAAAGATAAAAGAAACTCCAAGCGAAGTTATGTCTCAAATTTTCAATGCGAAAATTAATATGCGTGATGAAATTCCCCTTAACGCCCTAACGCAACTCAACTGGGATGCGGGTTTTATTGTAACGACTCGTGATTTTGAAAGCGTGAAAACCATCAAAAACCGCCTTTTGGAAGTGATGTTTGACGGTGTGAATGTTGGCAAAACCGTTTCGCCATATCCATTCAAACGCATACCATACGATGTTTCAATGTTGAAATATGGTAATGACAAGCCAGATTTGAGGAATCCTATCGAAATTTTTGATGCTACGGAGATGTTTGAAGGTTCAAAATTTGGAATTTTTGCCTCCGCAAAGGCAAAAAGCGAAGTTATTCGTGCAATTCCAGTTCCATCGCACGGGAAATCAACCGAGTATTTCAAAACCGAAATGCAAAATTTCGCCAAGTTGAACGGCGGGGAATTTGGTCTTGCCTATATGATTTTTGAAGAAGGCACGGTGAAAAACTGCCCAATTCGCAATGCTTACAAGGTGGAAAAGAACGGCGATGCAATTCACGAAACTGAATTTGCAAAACTGGTGGAGGATATCAAAACCGCGGGAAACCTTAAAGATGGCGATGCCGTGTTTTTTGCTTGCGGAAAACCAAATTTTGCCGCAAAATTAGCTGGCTTGGTGAGGACGAAGATTGGTCGCGACCTCAA
>CANKQN010000045.1 GCA_947485035.1 Rickettsiales bacterium
ATTGGGGTTAAGTCGTAACAAGGTAGCCGTAGGGGAATCTGTGGCTGGATTACATAATATACAACCGTAGATCTTTCTACTAAATAATGCCACAATCTTTAGCTCCTAGCTCTTCTTACAAGTCTTTCTCTTTATGTAATTATTCAAACTTGCAACTTTTCACAAAATCTCATTAATATTTTACCTCAAATTTTTAAAAAATGCAAGGAAAAAAATTGAAGCTTTTTGGAGTTTTGAACTTAACGCCAGATTCATTTTCTGACGGTGGGAATTTTTGCGATTATAACGCGGCAATTTCGCACGCAAGAATTTTGGCAAATAGCTGTTATGCGATAGATATCGGTCCGCAATCTACTCGTCCAAACGCGAAAATTATCAATGCGGAGCAGGAAATTTCACGAATTTGCAATATTGTTAAAGAGGTTTCGCACTTTGCTAAAACAAGCATCGATTCCTTCCATTTTCAAACGCAAAAAACAGCAGTTCAACAAGGTGTGAGTTACATAAACGATGTTACAGGGTTTGTTGATGAGCAAATTTTTCATTATGCACCGCAGAATATTAAGTTCATTTTTATGCATAATTTAGGTGTTCCGCCGGTGAAAACCAATGTTTTACATGGCGAAGACATAGAGGTTGTTGCCAAAATTAAGGCGTGGGGTTTGGAAAAATTGCGATATTTTGAGGGTCTTGGTGTGAAATCGGAGCGATTTATTTTCGATATCGGCATCGGTTTTGGGAAAACTGCAGAGCAATCACTTTTTTTGATTGAAAATATTGAGAAATTCGCCGATTTTCCAACGCCGATAATGGTTGGTCATTCACGCAAATCTTTCATGGAGTTGATCAAGCCAAATGCGAGTATGGACGAGCGTGATGTTATAACGCAACGCCTCACAATATCAATGTATAGCAAGGGTTGTGAATATTTCAGAGTCCACAAAGTTTAGCAACTTTTTTCGTAATTGTTCGCACTTGTTCACGAAAATACCACTTTTTTATCCACGGTTCAATAATTTCAAACGCTTTAAATGATGGTGAAAGTTGTTGAATGATATCTTCAACGTAAAGTATCGTTTTGTTGAGCAAAAGCAGGTGTTTTGGAACAAAAACATTGAATTTGTGCATGATTTTAAACAGGTCGTTGGAAAAATTTGACATATTAAAGTTGGTGGAAAATTCCTGTGCAATTTTTTGCATTTCAAGGCGATATGCGTAATTATAAAATATGCTTTGTGTGATATATCCTGCTTCCAGCTGGGTTTTCATTGCAAGATTCGCGTCGTTTTTTAGGAAGGCAAAAATTAAAGTTGCAACGGCTTTTCGGTCTTGTTCTGTGATTGTTGCAATAAGTCCGAAGTCTATCAGTGAAATTGTGCCATCGTTTTTGACTAAAATATTGCCAGAATGCATGTCTGCATGGAAAATTCCATTTTCATAAACTTGTTTAAGGTATATTTCTAAAATGTTGCGTGCAACGGTGTTTTTGTTGATTTTTGCCCCGCTGTGGATAAGGGTATTGAGTGAAAGTCCTTCACAAAACGAAAGAACCAAGCAATGTTTATTCGAAAAATCACAATAAGATTTCGGCAGATGCACACTGGTTTCAAGGGCAAGGCTTCTCATCATATCATTCAGATTTTTTGCCTCATTTTCAAGGTTCAGTTCCATCAAAATTCCTTCATGAATGCTTTCCAACACTTCTATTAATTGCAATGCAGGCGAACAAAAACGGTTCACAATTCTGCCAAGAAAAAGGATTATTGCGAAATCTTGCTCAATTTTTTGCTGAATTTCAGGCTTAACAATTTTCAAAACAACATCAATTCCATTTAATTTTGCACGATAAATTTGTGCAATAGAAGCGGACGCAATTGGTGTTGTTGAAACGGAAAAATCTTTGTGATTCAGCAGATGCGGATTGATTTTTTTCAAGTATTTGTGAATATCAAGCGGGGTGGGCGGAAGGCGGTCTTGAAGATAGGCAAGGGTTTTTAGGGTAGATTTTTCAAACAAAAAAGATTTTAATGAAAACGATTGACCAAGTTTGATGAAAATACCTCCTAACGATTCCAAAATAAACGCAAGCCTTTCATTATATGGCTTCAAAAGCAAGTGCGGAAAAAGTATTATGTGAATTGGCAGGAAAGCAGTGCGAACTATTGGAAATTTTTTAAATGGTAGGCATAAAATTAGTTTAAATGCTATTTCAAAAAATCGTGCAACTTTCATAAAATTTCACCAATTTGTTCTTGTATAAAAAGTAGGTCTTTATACATATCATATTTCTTTGATGGATTTCGCAGAAGATAGGAGGGGTGGTATATGGCGAAAATTTTCCCGGTATATATGAAAGATTTTGCCTGTGTATAAATTTTATTACGCATGCTTGATATAGTTTCTTCTGTTTGTAAAACATTTTGTGCTGCAACCGAACCAACGCAAATTATTGCATGCGGTTTAATAATTTCCACAATTTTTGCAAGGTATGGTCTGCAAATTTCCATTTCTTCATCCGTTGGTTTGCGGTTTCCCGGCGGACGCCAGAAAATGTTGTTGGTTATATAAAAATTTTTCTCTCGCTCTAATGAAATTGATTTAAACGCGTTCATAAGCAATTCACCAGATCTTCCAATAAAAGGCAGACCTGCAAGGTCTTCTTCTTGTCCGGGAGCTTCGCCAATTACTAAAATTTTTGCGTTGGGGTTGCCATCGCCAAAAACGGTTTTTGTTGCATAGGTTTTCAGCTCACAATTACACGATTTTTCCAGTTCTGCCTTCAAATCATCAAGCGTTGTAAAGGCATCAAGGTTCACAACTGGAACATTTATCATAGTTTTTGGCGAAGATTTCACGCCAGTTGGGGGTGTTTGTGTGGTTTTTTTTGCCATTTGCTGTTGAATTTGCGATTGATTTTGTGGTTGTTGCGTGTTTTGGGTTTGAGGTGTTTGCGACTCGCTTTGTTGTGATTTCACTGAATGTTGCACAACTTGCACTGCGGATTGTTGTGATTCAATTTTGGCTTGAATTACAGATGCGGTTTTCATTGCAATTTTTGATGGCACTGTTGCAAAGGTTTGGAACTCGCCAATATCCACAAGAGCTTGGGAGTAATACTCCACAAAATTTCCAAGTTTTTGAATTAAAAGGAGTTTGTCCATCGCACTTTTTCGTTGTTATTCAAAAGGAAATATAATTTTGGTTGGTTGTCAAGGAATTTTCTTGAATTATTAAAAAAATAGTATTATGAAAGGAAAAATAATTTCCTTTTAAAATGCTAGAAAAACATGGTTTGTGTATTTTCGTTGAAAATGAATTTGGTGCAATTCAAAGGCTTACCAACCTTTTTTCAGCACGAGGCATGAGCATTGAAGCAATTCACACAACAACCGTTGATGTTTCTGAAAATATTTCGCAGGTGAGTATCTCTCTTTATGAAAGTAAAAAAAACATTGAACTTGTGCAAAAACTTTTAATGAGAATGCTTATAGTTCACGATGTTCAACGTATAACAATGAATAACGAGCTTTCCTATGTCACACAAATTTTACACGCAAAAGCGGAATTTCTGCATCAAATTTTGGAAATTGTGGAACAATATGAACTTTCACTGTTCAATTTGGAGCAAAACCCCCGAATATTCTGCGTTACAGGTGCGGAGGAGTCAATTTTAGTTGCAAAAAATAAATTAAGTCAAATTACAAGTCTTGTTTTGTTGAAAAGTTACAAGATTTTCTAGGAATGTTATGAAATTTCTGGAATTTCTGCCATTTTTGCCAGTTGATGGCACTTTTGAGTATCAAACTCAACTTGATGTTTGTGTTGGCGATGTTATTGCGTGTCGTTTCGGTGGTTTTGATTGCATTGGCGTTGTTTTGGATTGCTACGAACAAAAAAAAACCGAATTCAAGCTTGCATCTGTTTCACGGATTGTATTTCCAAAAATTTTCAGCCAAGAAACAATAAATTTCGCAAAACAACTTTCCAAATACTACGGATATTCAACCGCTGCGTTTTTGAAACTTTCATTTCCGTTTTCAGTGAAGGATTCCTTTGAAGTTACAAAATCGTTCGCATCTTTAAATGAAGGCGTAACATTGGGGTCGAGTAAATCCCTTAAATGGGCGGAAATTTACAACACGCTTCAACACGGAGAAATTGACGAAACGGTTTTCAAAGGGCTTGCATATTTCAAAACAAGAAATCTTATTTCCACAAAAACGGTTGAAGTTGTTCAATCAACGCAAAATTTCCAAGCCAATGGCATTACACAAGCAGTTCTGCCACAACTTTCAAACGAACAAAAACAAGTTTGCAACGGCATTAAAACCAAGGAATTTGCCGTAAGTTTAGTCCACGGAAGGACGGGTTCTGGCAAAACGGAGGTGTATCTGCACTTAATTCAGCAGTTGATTTTAAGCGATATCAACGCACAAATTGTGGTTTTACTTCCGGAAATTGGTCTTGTCAAAGTGATTTCCCAGCGAATTGAAGAACGATTTGGCGTGAAAATTCCCGTTTGGCATTCATCAATTTCAGATTCCCTTCGCAAAGAACGCTTTGTGCAAGTGAAAAATGGTGCGTGTAGTGTGATTGTGGGAACAAGGTCGGCACTGTTTTTGCCATACAAAAACCTGAAAATGATTATTCTTGATGAAGAACATGATGGTTCATTTAAGCAGGATGAAACGCCAGTGTATAATGCGCGAGACGCCGCCGTTTTACTTGCGAAAAATAAAAATATTCCAATTGCGTTGTTTTCGGCAACGCCATCTGTGGAATCTTTTCATAATGCTCACGTTGGGAAATATTCTCTGTTTAATCTTCACGCAAGGTTCAACGATGTTTCAATGCCGCAAGTTCGTGTTGTGAACGAGAAATCAAAAAAATTCCTTTCCAACACCCTTAAAGAAGCAATAATTGACTATTTTGAATCGGGGAAGCAAGTTTTAATTTTCATCAACCGCAGGGGTTTTTCACCGATAAACGAATGTTCATCTTGCAAGGCGGTTTTCAAGTGCGATTCCTGCGATTCAATGCTGACATATCACAAAAAGAAGGGCGAACTCATTTGCCACAAATGTTCTTATGCTTGGCAAGTGCGAATGGGGTGTTCTGCTTGTTCTTGCGAAGATTTGGCAATTTCATCATCTGGTGCTGGCGTTGAAGCAATTTATGAAGAAGTTGTTGAATTTCTTGGCGAACAAAACAAAAAATTCGTTGGCATTTTCAGTTCGGACGAACAAAATTCTGAAAAAAAGCTTTCAAGCTTCATTGAAAGAGTAACAAACAACGATGTTAGAATAATAATTGGAACACAAATTGCTTCAAAAGGTTACGATTTTGCGAATTTGAAGCTGGTTTGCATTGTAGATTTAATTTTGAAAAATGACGAAATTGATTTTAAAGCCGAAGAAAAACTTATGCAACTTTTGGTTCAGGTTTCAGGGCGAGGCGGAAGAAAAGGCGAACAGGGTTTGGTTTTGGTGCAAACCAAGCGAAATGAAAGCGATATTCTAAGGCTGATGTCTCTTGACCAAGCTCCTTTTTACGAAAACGAAATTTCGGTGCGAAAGGAAAATTTCTTCCCACCGTTTTCAAGGTTCATAACCGTAACATTTTCCGCAAAAAACGAACAGGCACTAATAATGGAATCTTCAAAGTTGACTGATATAATTCGCAAAAGAGTTGCCTGCACAATTTTAGGGCCGGCACCTGCACCAATTGCGTTTATTCGAAATGTGTTTAGATATCGTGTTTTGATTATTTGCAAGCGAAACGATTTTGATATTCCAAAAAAATTGAGCGAAATTCTGAAAAACGCAAAATGCCGCACAAAAATTGATGTTGATGCCGTGAGCTTTTATTGAATTTTACAACGCTTTGCAAGTGGAAATTTCTTCTTGATTTTTTCAATGTGTGCAAATTACAATGGTTGGTAACGATTGCTATCAATTTATGAATAAAATTATTCAAGGTGTTGCGAAACTACGCCCACAAACCGCCCCTTCAAGGGCTTGGCAACAACAAAGCCGTCCACAAACCGCCGCTTTAAGGGATTTGCAACGCAAAAACCTCAGCAAAAACTTCACAACATTCGTTCTCACATCGCACCCGACGAATCTTGAATTGAATCTCAAAGATAAAAACGGCAACCCTAGAAAGCCAACTATTTACGAGGAAAACAAGCATTACCACAAACTTCTTGCAACAAATCCAGTTCCGGAAAATACCGAGATCTGGTTTGGATACGACATGGATCGCCACCCAGAGGAAAGCCCTAATGTTTTTCCATATGCATTTTTACAAAAACATGCGTAGCAGCCTTCTGCGAAATGGTCTTGTTGGGGAGAGTTCCGAAATCATACAACAATGCGACGCAATTTCAGACAAACTTGAAAAAGCAGGCAATGCAAAGCAAGTGATTGATGTCAAACAAGAGCTTCAAAGACTGGCAAAAGATGTTCAATCAATTGAAGCGACCGATGCAGCAAAATTTGGATTAAAAGCACATCACCGAATTAGCGCTGACGACCTTGAAAGCGGTGAAGGTATTGAGAAAATTTACACAAGACTTACAGAATTAAGATCGCTTCAAGAAATATTTGGTATAATGCCGGTTTCGCAAATAATTATTGCCGATTGCAACAAGCCCGAGCATATACAAGCAATGCATGCACTTCTTAATAAAGTCATACCAAATTCAACAATAAACATTACACCATTAGTTGAGGAAAATTTAAGCGACGACATTTTAAGTGCTATTATTGCCAAAGCCGACAAAACCGTCATGCTTGCAGGAAGCGACAGTATTCAGCGAGATACATATGTTGGTGCATCAATTATGAAGATGAAAATTCAACAATTGATTCACAAGCATAATCTTGCATACCCAGACAATATCAAAACATTCTTTGAGGGTGCTGGTTCAACCATCAACAGAAATGGCAGAATTTTACCATCAAGAATGGGCACGATATTAGAGGGAGAGTATCGGCGAACCATTCAAGGACAGGAAACACAACAGTATATTAAGAATCACAACGGTCATCAAGATACCACATTGAATGAGGCAAATAATTCTCCACGCTGCACAATTGAAGATATCAATGCCGCACTGCCATTGTTCGAGGAAATATACAACGATATATCAAAGCAACAGATTGCATTACAAGCAGACCCACAATATACCAACATGTTTGATAGGGAGAAAATATTTGACCTAGTCAATAACAATGCACACTACGGTTCACGCTCAAAAAAACCAACAAGCCCTGAAACTCTAAATATTAAAGAACAAAGAGCCATAACCCAAAGCATGATTCACAATGCAATGGGCTTTCAACCCGAAATGATGTATTGGAATACCATATCTAATGACATGAAAGACAAAATAAAAGCCAATATGAGCAACTCATTGATAAAGGATTTCCTGAATCAATATGCTTTATTGTGGCAAGGTTGCGATTTGGAAGCATCCAAAAAATGGATTAAAGACGACAAACTATATAACAATTTTGTGCAATCATACAAGGCATTTCAAAATTTTATGGGTGAAATTCAAGCAATGCCAAACTGCCCGAAGGATCTTGCACTCAACAATCTTGACGACCATTCCCTCAGATTTGGGTATACAGTAGGTGTCAATCCGCAAAGATTTAACGGTGCTGGAACGATTTCAAAAGATCCAGGACAAAAATCGATACATCATATAACCGGTGCAGGTTATTTCACACAGCAAAGACCAACATTTCTGCAGCAAATGATTAAAAGTGCGATA
>CANKQN010000046.1 GCA_947485035.1 Rickettsiales bacterium
ATTAAAACAGTTTTTTGAAGAAGAAATTTCACAAAAAGCAATGGAATTAACAAAAATTCGCCTTCAAACATTTGCTTGCGAACTTTCTCTTTCAGCTATCAACCTTGAACTTTACGAAGAAATACAAAAATTGAAGCCATTTGGTCAAGGAAATCAAAAACCGTTATTTGTAATTCGTGGGGTTGAAATTGTTTTTTCACAAAAACGCGGGCAAATTCACCTTGCGGCAACATTTATGGACGACTCGGGATCGACCATTAAAGGAATGTTTTTCTCATTTTTCGAACATTGTTCAGATATGAACTTTAAAAACCTTGAAAAGGAAAGGCTTGATATTTTGTGCGAGGTTTCATTGAACGAATGGAATGGAAGGAAAACAGTTGAATTGATGATAAAAGACATCGCAATTTCAGGAAATGTTTCAACGCCAAGTTTATATGGGTGAATTATTGTATAATTCCCAGAAATATCTCCAAAAACTCCTTTGGTTGTAATTCGCTTGGGCGTTTTTTTGCAAATTTTTCGTCAATTGTTTCATCAAAAATTGTTGAAAGCATTTTTCTGTTATAAGAAAACGCCTTGTGAAGAAATTTCCAATATTGCTCAATGTTTGGAATTTGTTTTATTGCTGAAATTTTTACAACCGCAGAAAGAACATTTGGCGCCGGCGAAAAGCACGATTGTGTTACAACGCAAATTTGTTCAATTTCACAAAATGTTTGAAAAAATACCCCAAGCTGATGATAATTCTTGCTTCCATGCTTTGCAGTAATTTTCTCAATAACATCCTTTTGAAGCATAACAACCATTGAATTTATTTGCGACACAACTTCCGTTCCAATGCGAATAAGAATTTTCGTTCCAACATTGTACGGCAAATTTGAAACAATAACCGTGTTTTCGTTTGCAATGGCGTTGAAATTGAATTGAAGTGCATCCGCATTTATGAACTTCGCATTGGTATTTGCGAAAAAATCTGCGAGTTTTTGGTTCAATTCGGAATCTTTTTCAACACCTGTAAAATTTTGCGTTCTGTTTAACAGGGCAAATGTCAATGAACCAAGACCCGTGCCAATTTCAATAATATTCGTGCTTTCATGAACATCAAAACACGATGCAATTTTTTCAATGATATCAGGGTTAATAATAAAATTTTGCCCAAAGGATTTTTTCGCAATTTTCTTACCTTCAAAGCCAACTTTTTTAAGAAATTCTGTTAAATTTTGCATTTTGGTGTAATGTTATCGCTATTGTTTTGATAAAAATTCTCTTTTTCCGCACTTTTAACTTCCTCAATGAGTATTTCACGAAATTCTGCCATCGAAACATCAAAACCAAGTGATTTTGCCGAACATACGCCAAACTCTGAAATTCCACACGGGATAATTCCCTTAAAGTGTTCCAAGTTTGGCTCAATATTAATCGCCACACCGTGAGTTGTTACCCCTTTTGCAAATTTCACGCCAATTGCGGCAATTTTTCGCTCGGTTTCGCCGGTTTTCACCCAAACACCAATGCGGTCGCTTCTTTTTTCGCCAATAATTCCAATTTTTGCAAGGGAATTTATCACAACATCTTCAAGACAACTCACAAAACAGCGAACATCTGGCATTTTTACCGAACGCTTTTTCAAATTTAACACAAAATAACACACTTGCTGACCAACCCCATGATATGTAAACTTTCCGCCCCTTGTTGTTTTGAAAACGGGGTGTTCTTTTGTTAGAAGGTCGTCATAATTCGCAGAAATTCCAGCAGTATAAACCGCCTCGTGTTCTAAAAGCCAAATAAATTCATCAGCTTCACCGTTTAAAACCTGTGCGTGGCGTTGCTGCATTGCTTCCATTGCGGTTGAATATTCAACGGGTGTTGGGCTAATTTTAATTTCCATTCTGTTGCAATAATTAATTAATCACAAACTGTTATAAATAAAAATTCAATGAAATTTATTATATGCACTTTCAAGAGCGGAATTACTCACTTTTAAATATTTCTGCGTTGTTTTGAGTGAAGAATGCCCAAGAATTTCCTGAATAACCTTAATATCCCCGCCGTTTTCAAGAATATGTGTTGCAAATGAGTGCCTTAACGCGTGCGGTGTGAAGGATTTTGAAAGCCCCATAACATTTCTTGCATTTGCAATAATTTCCTGAAACATGCGTGGTGTGAATTTTTTTCCGGTTGTGCTAAGGAAGATTGGCACCTTATGCATTGGTGTTTTTGTTGTATCAGAATATGATTGTGTCATCGTTTTTGGAAGTTTGGCTAGGTATCGTGAGATTTTTTCCACAACTGTTTTATGTAAGGCAACAATTCTTTCTTTTTCACCCTTTCCAATAATTCGAACGGAAAAATCGCTTTTGGAAATGGAACTGAGTGTGAGGGACAGTGCTTCGGATATCCTCATTCCCGTTGAGTATATTAAATAGCACAGTGCTTCGTTTCGCAATCCCTCCCAGTCAACTGGCGAAGATTCACGCACAATTTTGGTTAATCGTGGGAAAATGTCGTGGTCGATTGATCGTGGAAGTGTTTGCTTGATTTTTATGTTGCGAATTTTTAAAATTCCGGCGTTTGTTTTGCTGAATTTCTTTTGCGTGAATTTGAAAAAAGATTTCAACGCCGACAGTTTTCGTGCAATTGTTGACAGTTCCATACCATCAGATTTCTGCCTGTGAAGAAATTCTTGAATTTGGCTTTGCGTTATTTCATAAATTGAAAGATGGTTTGTTCCTGCGAAATATTCAAGAAAAATGTTGATATCAGATTCATACGCAAGTATGGTATTTTTTGAAAGCCGTTTGGATTCAAGAAACGCCAGCCATTGCGTAAGTTCTTTTGCTTGTAACACAAAAAACGAGAAGCAGTAATTAAACCGCTGCGTCGTTGTATCCCACACACATTTCTGTGCTTCCTGTCATTGCGGCAACAAGTTTTGGAGCACCAAAAATTGCACCAATACCAAGAGCAACAGCAATTACAAGACCCCATGTAATTTTACCCATGAAAAGACCAACGCCCAGTGCCACAATGGCAAAAACCGCTGCCATTTTACCAACGGGACCATTGAAGATTTTGTATCCATTGCACATTGCGTCGGTCATTGCTCCTGCTGCAAACACTTGTTCACGAAGAATGACTGAGAAGAAAACCAAAGAAAGAAACCAAATAGTTCTGTGTTGCATAAGAAAGCATAAATTTATACACATATTTAAATCGATATTTTTTGTTTGTCAAGATTTTCCTTTATATCCAGCTTCTTTTCCTTATCTAGAAGGTATTGAATTTCTGCCGCATTCTCTCTTCTCGACCTTATATCATTGCATTGACTTGTTTTGACTAATTGCGATGTGCTATCAAATTGATTTTGAATTTCAAATTGAATTTCAATGTCGTCTATTTCAAGTTTTTCCTCTGAAGCAATTGTTGCTGCATAATTATAAGCATTTAATGCACTCTTAATATATTCTAGTTCACTCTTACTGCATTCTTTTTTAATTTTAATATCTTCTTGTTCATTCTTAATTTCTTCTTGTTCATTCTTAATTTCTTCCAATTTTTTTTCAATTTCTTTCAATCTTGCTTTCTTTGAAGCAATTGTTTTCAAAGGAACGGCATCAAATTGAAATTCAATGTCTTCTATTGCAATTGCTTTCTTTGAAGCAATTGGTTGAGGAGAAGTGATGATAGTACTACCTTTGGCTGGGGCTTGTGATTTTTGTACGGATTTTATGACTCCGCCAAGCGTACATTTAACTGGCACTAGCTTATACTTCTCAGCTTCTTCCTTCATCTTATCGCTAAACAATTCATTCTGCAATGCAATTCGCTTTTCTTTTGCAATTTTCTGCTGTGCTGCAATTTGCTTTTCTTTTTCAATTTGCTCCTGTTGTTCCATTTGCTTCTGTTCTGCAATTTGCTCTTCTTTTGCAATTTGCTTCTGTTCTGCAATTCGCGTCATCAGATCATTTGGTCTGTCTTTAACGCGATCATTGTTAGTAACAAAGTTCCAAAAGTTCAAATAGTTAGTAATCATAGTACTGCTTCCATCTATCGATAGCACAGGTTCCCCGAACTGCATACATTTTAAAATAATTAATCTTAAAAAGAATAACATATTTTTCACTGCAATGCAAGGGTTTTTACTTAACAACCACTGCCGTTCGTTGTTCTGAATTTTCACAATATGAAAGAAAAATTTCCATCGTTGGAATAATTCCATATTCCCGTGCCATTTCAGGCCATTCAATTAATGTCATTCCCATTGCAATATTTTCTTCGATATCAACAAACATAAGCTCTTCCGGTTTTTTAATGCGGTAAAGGTCGTAATGGAATATCAACCCAATATCAGATTGATATTGATTAAAAATGCTGAATGTTGGACTTGTGATTGGTTCAGTAACGCCAAGATTTTGCAGTAAATGCGATGTTAGAAATGTTTTGCCCGTGCCAATTTCTCCGTGTAAAAAAATGATTGGAAAATTTGTTGAAGAAGAGTTTGCTATTTCCAAAATATGTTTTAACACAAGTTCAATTTCTTCTTTTGAATAGACAATTTCAATACTTTGCATGATAAAATTAATAATTGGACCAACAGCTTCTGGTAAATCGGCAATGGCAATTGAAATTGCAAGAAAAATCAACGGACTTATAATCAACATTGATTCCATGCAAATTTATAAATCAATTCCAATAATAACCGCACAACCAAGCATTAATGATTTAGCCCAAGTTCCGCATACACTTTATGGATTTGCCCCAAACGATTATAACCTTTCCTTTGGAAAATGGGCAAAAATTATGCAAATTGAAGTTGAAAACGCACAAAATCAAGGGATTGTGCCAATAATTGTTGGTGGAACAATGATGTACGCCTACATGCTACTCAACGGATTTTCCCCAATTCCTGAAATTTCTGATAAAGTTCGAAATTCCACGCACAAACTTTATGAAATGATTGGACACGAAGAATTTTTGGATATTACGAAGAAAATGGACGAATATACTCCGCAAGATAAACAACGCCTAATTTATAACCATTGCCTTATTTTGCAAACGGGCAAAAGCCTTGCACAGCACTCACTTTCGCCACAAACGAAACTTTTTGAAGGGCAAATTGAAGTGATTGTTCCAAAGAAAACAAGGAAGCAAGTTTATGACATTTGCAACAGTCGTTTTTTGGATATGATAGAAGATGGTTTGCTTGACGAGGTGAAATCTGTGATGGAATTTGCGGATTCACCAATTAAACGAGCAACAGGCTTTCCTTATATTCTTCAACATTTTAACGGTGAAATTGATTACAACCAAATGGTTGAAAAATGCCAGCAGGAAACACGAAATTACGCAAAAAAGCAAATTATGTGGCTTCGAAAAATGGCAAATGAAAACCTTTTGGGCGATGCTAGGGAATCAATTTACGACCTATAATCCACATTGATATCGATGTATCCGTGGGTGAGGTCGCATGTCCAGACTGTTGCGTTTCCATCGCCATTGCCAACCCAAACCGTAATTTCAACAAATGCACCACGCAAATAATAATAAACTGCTTCTTCGCTGTAATTTGGGGAAAGTTCTTCGTTTTCGTAAATTGTATGCGTTCCAATTGCAATTTTCAGTTTTTTCAAGTCAACTTTTTCACTTGTTTTTCCCACTGCCATTGCAATTCTTCCCCAGTTTGGGTCGCAACCTGCTATTGCTGTTTTTACCAGTGGGGAATTTGCAATTGATTTTGCAATAATTTTCGCCGATTTGCCATTTTCCGCACCTTCAACATTTATTGTGACGAATTTTTGTGCTCCTTCGCCGTCCATAACAATTTGCTTTGCAAGGTTTTCCATAACGCTATGCAATGCTTTTGAAAATTGTCCAAGTTTTGGGCTTTTGGAATCATCAATCATTTCCCCAACTTGATTCGTTGCAAATGCGATGAGGGAATCTGAAGTTGATGTGTCGGAATCAACTGTAATTGAATTAAATGTGGAATCTGTGTGAGCTTCAATCAATGATTGCAAAGCTGTGCTTGAAATTGAAGCGTTTGTGAAAATATATGCAAGCATTGTTGCCATATTGGGTTCTATCATTCCCGAACCCTTTGCAATCCCTGTTATGATAACCTCGTTTCCATCAATTTCAGTTTTTAGCGAAACGATTTTGGGAAAGGTATCGGTTGTCATAATCGCCTTTGCGGAATTTCTAATGTTTGCAGGAGAAAGTTCCTTGACTAAACTTGGCATTGCGTTCGTAATTTTGGAAACTTCAAGCAAAGCACCAATAACCCCAGTTGAACAAATAAAAACCTCGTTTTTTGGAACATTAAGTTGACCAGCAACGCAAGAAACAATTGTTTCAACAATTTCTTCGCCTTTTTTGCCTGTCATTGCAAGGGAGTTCCCCGAATTCACAATTAATGCCGAAGCTTTGCCAGTTTTTAAATTTTGACGACATTTAAGCACAGGCGGCGATGCCATCAAAGATTTTGTAAAAACACCCGCAACCGAAGTTCCGTTCATAAAAGAAAAAAGTGTAAGATCTTCCTTGTGTTTATATAGCCCACAACAAGTTGAAGAGGATTTAACACCTGAAATTTCAAAGGGAACTTGAACTTCTTTTGGTGCAAACGGGGAAATTTGCGTAATGTTTTTTGCCATAACTGTGCCTATATTTTTCACACACATTACATAATAAAGTGTGATATGTCAAGAATTTTCCTTGATATTTAGGAATTCGTTGATTGTGTGTGTTTATACATTATATCATATATGCAAAAAATTCAAAGAGCCCTCGTCTCCGTTTCAGAAAAATCTGGTATTATTGAACTTTGTTCATTTTTAACGCAAAACGGCGTTGAAATTATTTCAACAGGCGGAACTTATTCCCTTTTGCTTGAAAATAACATTCCTGCAATTGAAATTTCAGATTACACAAACTTCCCTGAAATGATGGACGGAAGATTGAAAACCCTTCACCCAAAAGTTCACGGTGGGCTTTTGAATCGCGAGCAAGACGCAAACCTTATGCTTGAACACGAAATTAAGAGTATCGACCTTGTAATCGTGAACCTTTATCCGTTTGAGGAAACCCTTTCAAAAACGGAGGATTACGCTTCAATTATTGAAAAAATTGATATTGGCGGTCCTTCAATGGTTCGGTCGACTGCGAAGAATCATAAGTATAAAACAATAATTACCGATGCCATCGATTACGAAAGCTTGAAAGTTCACTTGCTAGAAAATGGGTTTGGGACGACGCTTGAATTTCGTCAAAAAATGGCAGGAAAAGCCTTTGCATTGACAGCATATTACGATTCCATCATAGCCAATTATTTTGCCTCACAGTGTGATGTTTCTTCAAACTTCAAAACGCTTGGTTTTAAAAATGGAAAGGATTTAAGATATGGCGAAAACCCGCATCAAAAAGCAAAAGTTTATTCAAACGGTGGAAATGCAGGCGGATTTTTAAACTTCAAACAACTTTCCGGCAAAGAAATGAGTTACAATAACATTAAGGATTCCGAAGCTTCTTACAACATTGCCTCGTTTTTCAGCCAACCAACATGTGCAATAATTAAACACGCCACACCGTGCGGAATTGCCTGTGCGGATTCAATTGAAGAGGCTTACAAAAATGCACTTGAATCGGATTCAACATCGGCATTTGGTGGAATTGTTTCCGTTAATGCGGAAGTTAGCGAAGTTCTTGCGATAGAAATCTCCAAACATTTTTTTGAAGTAATTATTGCACCAAAATTCAGCGAAAAA
>CANKQN010000047.1 GCA_947485035.1 Rickettsiales bacterium
CTTCCATTTCGCAAAATTGCCGAACATTTTGGCTGCGTCTACACAATTTCAGAAATGATAGCCTCCCGCGCTATGATTCTTGAAACCCGCCAGTCGCTTGAAAAACTCAAACATACGGAAAATAAAAATACTACTCACGGCGTACAAATTGCCGGCTGTGAAATTGATGTTATGGCAGAAGCGGCGAAGTTGAATGAGGAACTTGGTGCTGATGTCATCGATATAAACTACGGTTGCCCTGTGAAAAAAGTCACGAACGGACACGCAGGTTCAGCAATGATGAAAACCCCCGACCTTGCGATAAAAATTGTGGAAGCAGTCGTGAAAGCGGTTAAAATCCCTGTCACGGTCAAGACTCGCATGGGCTGGGATTCGCAAAACTTGAATGCTCCACAGCTTTGCAAAGCCTTTGAAGAAGTTGGTGCAAAAATGATTACAATTCACGGAAGGACCAGATCGCAACTGTATTCCGGCAATGCGGACTGGGATTTCATTCAAAAAGTGAAAAATTCCGTGAAAATTCCGGTGATCTCAAATGGCGATATCAAAACCGTCGAAAACGCACGAGAGGCACTCGAAAAAGGAAAAACGGATGGTGTGATGATTGGTCGGGGTGCTTATGGAAAGCCGTGGTTGATTCACGAAATTCAGTGCGAATTAAATGGCGTGAAGGCAGAAAATTTACCAAAAACCCTTTCTGAAATTGGTGAAATTGCTCTTTGGCATTTGGAAGAAATGCTTGCATTTTATCCGCAACAAGTTGGTTTGAATTTAGCAAAAAAGCAAATTTCATGGTACACTTCCAACATTTCAGGTTCGTCCCATTTCAGAGCGAAAATGAACACTTGCGAAAGCGTGGAATTTATGAAAGAATCTATCAAGGCTTTCTTTTTTTCGCAGGAAAATTCCCAAAGTGAGTGATAACCTCAAAATTTTCTGGCAATTTTTGCGGGTTATTTTCCAAGCAATCGCCAGATTTTAACATAACAAATCCAATTTTAAGCACTTTCTTGGGGTTTATTTGCTCAATTTTTTGCTCAAAAATCAAAATTTTTGTGGTAATATCCTTAATTTTAGCAAGAAAGTTGCGAATATTCAACGCATTTTCGGAGATTTCAAATCTGCGATTCACATCTCTGAAAATATTTTCAATAGAATGTTGCATTTTATACGCAATATTTTCAATTTTATGCCCAAATTGTGCAATTTCAAATTGAGTTCTCTGTGAAATGATGGATTCAATCGCTCGAATTTTTTGCAAAATATCATTTTTTTGCGGGGAAATCATTTGTGCACCATAAGTTGGTGTTGGAGCACGAAAATCTGCGACAAAATCCAGAATTGTGAAGTCAATTTCGTGACCAATCGCCGAAATTATCGGAATTTTTGCAGCAAAAACTTCTCGGGCAAGCTCCTCGCTGTTGAATTGCGAAAGGTCCTCCAGTGAACCGCCACCTCTGGCAATTAAAATTACATCAACGGGCAACTTTTGAGCAACTTTCAAAGCATCAATTACAGAAGAAACGCAATTCGCACCTTGCATTGTGGCGGGAATGAAGTATGTCTTTTGCACAATTGTGCCTTTAAGTGTTGTGAAAATATCCTCAATTGCAGCACTATTTTTCGCAGAAATCACCGCAATGTTTTGCACGCATTGTGGTAGTGGTTTTTTGTGAATGTCATCAAAAATACCATCTTTTTGAAGTTTATTTTTCAGAAATTCGAACTGATTTGCAATTTCCCCAACGCCATAATGCTTCAATTTGTAGGCTGTCAGCTGGTAGTAGGAGCCGGACTTGTAAGCCGTTATTTTACCTGTCGCGATAATTTTTTCTCCATTTTTTAACATTTCACGAATATCGTTATTTGGCGACCAGCAAACGCATTTAATCAGTGCTTCATCGTCTTTGAGTGAAAAAAACGCATATTTTGCCGTGATTGACAAATTCGAAACCTCACCAACGATACTTACAATTGGAAATGTTTGCTCAATTGTGTTTTTTATAATGTCACTTATTCGTGAAACCGTGAAAAATGGTAAATTTTCTGTCACTTAACTTCTCACCAATTCTTGATATTTATCAAGCAAATGAAGTGAAATTTTGTTGTCTTTAAATTCATATTTCGTGCTTTTTTCATCAGTTACCGAGGCTATTCGCGAAACTTCGGCAGCGGTGCCCGTCATAAATGCATCTTGTGCTTGTGCAAGTTCTGGCAGTGTAATTTTGCGTTCCACAACTTTATAGCCCAAATCTTGTGCAAGCTTAACAACAGTTTGACGAGTTAAACCGTTCAAAAAGCAATCAGCAATTGGAGTGTGAATTTCGCCGTCAAATATCGCAAAAAAGTTTGCACCTGTCGCCTCAGCAATATTTTCTTGATAATCTAACATTAATGCGTCTTGAAAACCAGCACGCTCAGCTTGATGTTTTGAAATTGTGACAATCATATAAAGCCCAGCTGCTTTTGCAAAAACCGGTGCACAATTTGCTGGTGGACGGCGATACGAAGCAACCATCATGTGAATTCCCGTGCGTTTGAGGTCTCCATGAAGTGCTGGCCATTGCCATGCTGCAACCCCAACATGAACCTTGTTTAAACTACCTGAAATTTGCATTTGCTCACTTCCACGGAAGGCAAATGGGCGAATGTATGCATCTTCAAGATTGTTGATTTTACATATTTTAACACAAAGCTCATCAAGCTCTTCCACCGAATATGGCAGTGAAAAATCTAAAATTTCCGCGGATTTATGAAAACGAATGTTGTGTTCTGTGTTTTTGAAAATTTTTCCGTTATACATTCTTACGCCCTCAAAAACCGACGAAGCGTAGTGAAGTCCGTGGTTTAAAATATGCACCTTTGCGTCCTTCCATTCAACGAAATTTCCGTTGTAAAATATGGTTCCGTCTCGCAAGTCAAATGGTTCGCGTTGCATAATATAAACATAAAAACAATTTTTTTATTATTTTCAGAAATATGAAAATGTCAAGAAAAAATTTTTAGCTTCCATTTCAATATATATTGAGCAAACTTGTTTTCAACGGAAAAATAATCAAAACGCAACTTTTTTCAACTCAAAATCATGTCACTAAAAAATCTTTTTTTCAAAAAAACTCGTTTTTGTTATAGCGTAGTATAACAAAATGAATGCCGTTGCTTTTCTCAAAAATTAAAGAAGTCAATTGCCATAAGAGTTCTTTCAATTCCACGCAAGTAAATTTTTTTTATTTTTTTATTTTTGTTATACTGTGATGATACAGCTAAAAATTCAACGCAAAATTAGATGCTTTTCAAGAAATCCGCAGCAATTTTCAAGCACCGCATATCAATTCCATGTGCAAGATTTGCAATTTCGTGAATTTTAACATTAACGCCAATTTGTTTCAATGTTTTGGCGGTAAATTTGCCCAAAGGGAGTGGTACAACATCGTCATTTTCGCCGTGAATTATACACACAGGAGGCTTTGTTTTACAATTTGAAATTGTGTTTTCGGCTGAAACTATTGTTCCGGATAAACTCACAATCGCCTTGCATTGCTTTGGCAGTTGAAGCCCTGTGAACATTGACATCATTGCCCCTTGTGAAAATCCTATTAGTACCAAATTTTCATATCCAAGACCGTACTTTTCAAGGTTTTCATCAATGAAATTCAATAAAATTTTGTGAGCAACCTCCGCACCTTTTACCAGCACAGATTCATCTCGATCCATCAAGGAAAACCATTGGCGACCCATATTTGGTGAATACTCATACCCAAATGGAGCGTCTGGAATTATGAAAATCGGCAATTCAAGCGAACCCTGTAAAACATCGGCAATATCAACCAAATTTTCTCCATCTGCACCATATCCGTGAAGAATTAGTGCCAATGTTTTTGGCTTTTGATTTGGTGAATTTTGCGAGAAGTCTCGTATGTGAAAGTTATTCATTGGCGTTGTTTGTTTGTGCCCACACCCGATTCCGCTTTGTTCACCACCGGTGGTTGGCATTTGCTGTTATCAAGACTAGTCATTTTTATAGGTGTGAACTTCTTTACTGGTTCTAACTTGCCAAGAATCTTGTTAAGCTCACTAAGTTGTTTATCAGAAATCTTAGCAGGTTCTCCATCAGCTTTAACACCAACTACCGCCAATTTACCATCTTCATTAATTTTCACGATAATCAGACATTTTTTGCATTTCAAGGACTTTGCTAGTTCATTCGCTGGACCATAAAGTTCACTTTCCTTAGGTATCTTGTAAGAATTCCGAGCATCATTCTGAGGATCATCATTTTTACCCCAACCCAATGCCTTCATAAAGGCGTCGATTAGTTCCTGCTGTTCCCGTTGTCGCTCTAAGTCATCTGCTTTTGCTATATCCACTGCAACTTCGCTCCCGTCTTTTGCGTTTCCATCTATTTTGTCTTGCATATATTTATATAAATTACTTCTTCAAAATCTCAATATATTTAACAATCGCCTCATCGGAAATCATTTCAGTTGCACAAACAAGAATTTCGTTTTCTGAAAATAAAGCACCGCCTAAAATGCCGTTTTCTTCAAATTGCTCAAGCTTTGCCTTCGCGTTTTTGCATTCAAAAACAAATTCGTTGAAGAAAGTTTCGTTTTTCACTTTAAACCCTGCGTTCGAAATGGCTTCTTCTAATTTACAAGCAATTGCGTGGTTTTGAAGAGCAAGGTTTTTGTAACCGTGTTCGCCCAAAAGCGTTGCGTGAACTGTGAATGCTGTTGCACAAAGCCCTTGATTTGAACAAATATTTGATGTTGCTTTTTCACGGCGAATGTGCTGTTCGCGGGCGGAAAGCGTCAATACAAATGCTCTTTTGCCGTCTTCGTCTTTTGTAACTCCGCAAACGCGACCTGGCATTTGACGCATAAATTCTTTCTTGCAGGTGAAGTATCCAAGTAAAGGTCCGCCAAAACTTAATGCAACACCAAGTGAAGAAGCGTCTCCACAAATTATATCAGCATTTTTTGGTGGATTCACCATTCCAAAAGCAAGAATTTCATTATTCACGACAATCATCATTGCGTCGTTTTCATCGCAAATTGAACGCATATGTTCAAGGTTGTTCACATTTCCTGAGTAATCTGGCAATTGTGTAATTACGCACGCATAGTTTTCGTCAATCTTCACTGAATCAATTGGGCAATATGTAATTTCAACGCCAATATTATTCAAATATGTTTCAAGAACTTCTTTGTAATCCGAGTGGAATGCACCGGCGACGCAAACTTTTGTTCGTTTTTTCTTTACACGAAGTGCCATCAATGCGGCCTCCGCACAAGAAGTTTGACCATCGTAAAGTGAAGCATTGGAAACTTCCATACCCGTCATTGCACAAATAAGGGATTGAAATTCGAAAATTACCTGCAAAGTTCCTTGTGAAACCTCAGGTTGGTATGGTGTATATGATGTTAAAAATTCACCGCGTTGAATCATTGAATCGACAACTGATGGAATGAAGTGGTTGTAGACTCCATAACCTGCAAATACATGTTTAAAAACCGTGTTTCCTTCTGCAAATTCTTGCATGTATGCCAAAGTTTCTTGTTCGTTTTTGTAGTTTGGTAAATTAAAAGATTTTGCCAAAACTGCGTTTTGTTGAAGATATACTTCATCCACCGATTTAATTCCAATGGCTTCCATCATTGATTTTCTGTCTTCATTTGAAAGGGAGGAGTATCTCATATATCATATTTTATGAATTTAAATTCAAAATATTTTTTTACTTTTTATTTTGCAAGAAATATTTTTATTTATTAAAAAATAACCATCAATCATAGATTTTTCAGATTCGTGTTGATAAAATAATTCTTGACAAATTAAAAAAACATAATTTTCCATTGAAAAGCAAATTATTTTGTATTAGATTAAATGTCTGTAAAAAACACTATAGATTCACTAAAACACGCACTGGAAAGTAAAAATTTTAACCCTCAAATTCAAGTTGGAGGCATTGTTACATCTATAAAAGATGGTGTAGCAATTGTTGATGGCTTAAATAATGTTGGTATGTCAGAACTTGTTGAGTTCGACTCTGGCGTAAAGGGCATGGTATTAAACCTTGAGCAAGATCAGGTTGGTATTGTTCTTTTAGGCTCCGACAACAACATTAAAGAGGGTGACATCGTGAAAGCGACTGGCAAATCCGTAAGCACGCCTGTTGGAATGGAACTTCTTGGAAGGGTTGTGAACGCAGTCGGCGAACCAATCGATGGAAAAGGACCGCTAAATGCATCAAAAATATACAATGTTGAACGACACGCACCAGACATCATCTCCCGTCAATCAGTCCACGAACCCGTTCAGACTGGTATTAAAGCAATCGATGCCCTCATTCCAATTGGGAGAGGTCAAAGAGAATTGATTATCGGTGACAGAAAAACAGGTAAAACTGCTGTTGCAATTGACACAATTTTAAACCAACGCGAAAACAACAAGCGTGCAAAATCCAACAAAGAAAAGCTATATTGCGTCTATGTTGTAATTGGTCAAAAACGCTCTTCTGTTGCTCAATTGGTTAAAAAACTTGAAGAAAACGGTGCAATGGATTATTCAATAATCATTGCTGCAACTGCTTCTGAACCAGCTCCAATGCAGTATCTTGCGCCATATACAGGCTGTGCAATTGCTGAATATTTCAGAGACAACGGCATGCACGCACTAATTGTTTATGACGATCTTTCAAAACACGCTGTTGCTTACCGTGAAATGTCCCTGCTTTTGAAGCGTCCACCGGGGCGTGAAGCTTATCCGGGCGATGTATTCTATTTGCATTCCCGTCTTTTAGAGCGTGCCGCAAAACTTAATTCCGAAAAAGGTTCAGGCTCGTTAACCGCACTTCCAATTATCGAAACACAAGCGGGAGATGTTTCAGCATATATTCCAACAAATGTTATTTCAATTACAGATGGTCAAATTTTCCTTGAATCTGCACTTTTTTATAAAGGAATTCGCCCAGCTGTGAATGTTGGTCTCTCTGTTTCGCGTGTTGGTTCTGCTGCCCAAATTAAAGCAACAAAACAAGTTGCGGGAACTCTTAAACTTGACCTTGCCCAATTTAGAGAACTTGAAGCCTTTTCACAGTTTGAATCCGACCTTGATCAAGCAACATTCAACACTCTTCAGCGAGGAAAGAAATTAACTGAATTGCTGAAACAAGCGCAATATTCACCACTTTTGATTGAAGAGCAAGTTGTCGTTCTTTTCGCAGGCGTGAATAATTATTTAAAAGATATTCCAACTCCAAAAGTTCAACAATACGAAAAAGAATTGCTGAACTACATAAAGTCTATGACTCCTGAAATTCTTGAAGAAATCGCTGAAAAAAAACAAATTTCAGACGATCTTAAAAAGAAACTTGCGTCAACAATACAAAAATTTACAGAATCTTTTAATAAATAATTATGTCATCCGAAATAAAAGGTAGAATTTCCCAAATATTTGGTGCTATTGTCGATGTTGAATTTGACTGTCAACTTCCGGCAATTCTTAATGCTCTTGAATGTCAAATAAATGGCATAAAACTTACGCTTGAAGTCGCGCAACACATTGGTGGAAAGTCAGTCAGAACTCTTGCAATGCAATCAACCGACGGACTTGTTCGCGGTACGGAAGTTATCGATACCGGCAAGCAAATTTCCGTACCAGTTGGTCGCGAAGTTTTGGGTAGAATTTTCAATGTAATTGGCGAAGAAGTTGACTTAAAAGGTCCTTGCAATGCAAAGGAGACATCACCAATTCACAATGTA
>CANKQN010000048.1 GCA_947485035.1 Rickettsiales bacterium
AATTTCCTTTTCGTTTGCGTTAATTACACTTGCAACTTGCTTGCGTGCAATTTCGATTTTTTCTTCTGCAATCCACCCAAATGAATGACTTTTTGAGTGAGGATTTCCAAAGCATTCACGCATTTCAGTGTTAATTATATCAGCAACGCGAGGGTCAATTGGTGTGGTGGACTGATAGTCCATGTATATTGGTAACTTTATTGCCATATAACGCATATATTAAGGATAACAACGACTAATTACTTGATGCAATTAGTCAAGCATTTTTTTCGTAAGCTCTTTGCTTATTTCATTGTCTTCATTTGCTCCAACGCAAAATTTCATGATATTTGCACGAAGTTCTGATGCCTGTGGCAGATGTTTTTCAAAATACTCCACCTGTTTTTGCAAAAGGTTTTCTAGGAAATTTACAGAATTTTGCGCAATTGCTCCTTCGTTTATTTCAAGAACCACTCTTCCTTCGATTTTTTCAACACCAATAATTGCAAAATGAAACGATTTGGAGCGTTCTTCGCCAAGCATTTGCGAAATAATATCCAGTGTTGTTACATGTTTTTCAACCGTTCCACTAATTCCACTTGCAACACACTGCCAAATTACCTCCGAAATTTCACAAATACACTCGTCAATGCTAATTTCTTCTTGTTTTGTAAATTCAAACGGTTCTAATGTGTTCATTGTTGAATAGTTGTAATTTGTTAGTAATATAGTTTATATGGGTAAAGTTTCGCAAAAAATAAAAAGCAAGATGATTATCGCCAATGCTGGTTCTGGAAAGACATATAGCATTGTTCAGCATATTAAGGGAATTGTTGAAGCGGGGTTTGTTCCATCTTCAATTTTATGCATAACATTCACGAACGCCGGAAGGGACGAAATGCAAGCTCGTCTTCAAAAAGATATTCCACACTTGAAAGTTTTACCAAAAATTGTAACATTTCACTCCCTGTGTAAAGAGATAGTCGATACCTTCACACACGAACTTGAAATGCCATACGATTACACAATTGTTGATTCCGACTTCGAACTGCTTACAGAAATTACAAGCCTGCTTTTGAAGAACGAGGCTGTGAAGGCGTTTATTTCAAAATTTAGAATTTCCCCAAGTGGGTTTGATGGCATTATTGAAGCATTTTTGGGCGAGTATCAAAAGCTTAATTACAACAAAGATGCAAGACTTCAACAAATTTGCGAAATTTTCGAACTTCGCCCGCAATCAACATTAAGGAAACTGGAAATTATGCAAGATGTTCTGCAAAATATTCCAATTCAAATGTTGCAAGATGTTGGCGGAAAGGTTCTTGACGATGGCATTCCACGCATTATTGAAATTGAGAGGAAATATCGCACAATTTCAATTGACGAAACTGCAATTGATGATTTTGAGGAGCTGTGCCAAATTGCGGGGAAGTCGACAAAAAAAAGCGAGGATTATCAAATTTACAAAAAATTCCTTGAAGATTCGCAGGAAAAAGTGAAGGATATTTCAACATTTGAACTGTGTTATGCACTTAATGAAATTGCAAATGAAGTGATTGATGAAATTGAAACAACAAAACGCAAACTGAGGAAATATACATTTAACGACCTAATTTACAAAGCTCTGCAAATTCTGAACAACGAAGAACTTAGAGATTTCGCCATTTTCAAGTTTGGAAGCAAGTTTTCACACATTTTGGTTGATGAAGCACAAGACACAAATGCCCAGCAGTGGCAGATTCTTTACCCCTTCATTGAAGAAGTTGCGGCATCTGGCATGGTGGATTCTTCTCTTTTTATTGTTGGCGATACCAAGCAGACGATCTATTCATTCCAAGGGGCACAGTCAACCATTATGGAATCAGTCTATAAAAAATATTCACACATTTTGGAAAAAGATTTTTTGACGAAATCATACAGAACAACAAGCCCCGTTCTTGATGTTATAAACAATTTGTCGTTTCTTGACCAAACCAATCCTCATGTTTCAAGCTTTGAAAGCAAGGCGGGCTTTGTGGAGATTTTGGGTGTTAATCAAAAAATTGAAGAGGAAGAGGTTGAAATTGCAAAAAAAACAGTTGAAATTGTGCAGTCGTTAATTGGCAAGCGAATTTTCCACGAAAAGTTTAGAAATAAAATTCTTGAACCAAGTGATTTTGCAATTTTATTGAAGAAGAGGACTCCAAAAGTAATTGCAGCACTTAAAGAACAATTTTTTCAAGCAATAATTCCCGTATCGTTTAATGATAAAATTAAATTTCAGCAGTCGTTTTGCGTGCTAGACTTCACCGCCTGTTTAAAATTATGTATTATTGAAGAAGACCCCCTTGTAATTTATTCACTACTCAAAAGCCCAATTTTCAACATAAACGAAGTCGATTTTGAAAAATCATTTGAATATTCGACGAATTGCAGTGCAATTTTGGAAAAATTTCCGCAAGTTATGCTGTTTTGCACAAAGTTTCGTGAAATTCTACATAAAGACGGCATATACATATTCTTCAAAAGACTTTTCATCGAGTATGGCAACGGATATTCCAATCAAGAGCAAAAAATTCTGGAAAACTTCATCGAAACATCGGCAAGCGTTCAGCAACATTCCCCAATTGCGTTTATTCAAGAATTTGAGGCATCAAAAGTAGAGCACGCAATGAAAAATGTTGAAACAAACAGCGTAACATGCACAACAGTTCACGCTTCCAAGGGTCTTGAATATCCAATTGTAATTTACATTGAAGCACACGGAAATGGGTCTCGCTCGCAAACAATGTCAATTCAAGGCGGAGTTCTTTTGCACAACTCATCGCAAAAAAAACGAGGAAAAAAAATGCAGGAGGTAATCGACAACAAAAAAGCAAAAGAACAAAGCGAAGACGAAAGACTGTGTTATGTGGCAATTTCTCGTGCTGCTTATGGCTTTTGTTGCGTTTCGTCGCTGAATCACTGTGAAAAGGAAACATCATTTTTTTCCGTTTTACAAAATTCACTCAACAATTTTCAATCAAACATTGTTGAAACTTCAACCAATGGATTCTTCACAAAAACTGTGTATAGCCCCGCAGAAGATGTTGATATTGCATATATAGCAGAAACATCGGTGGAGGTCATTTCCCCATTGATGGCAAGCTATTCGGCAGAAAGCATTGCGGTTGAGATTGATAAATTGCCAAGCAAAACAACTGGCGAAACATTTGGAACGCTTGTTCATACTATTTTCGAAAAAAGCGAAAACAACCCCGAATTTCAAGATTTCCTTCAATTTTGTGATGTAGCAGAAGAGCTTGGAGTTGAATTTGAAACATTGTTCGCGGAATTGCACGAAAAAGTTTCAAGCGTTGAGCGGATATTGGTTGAGAAGTTTTGCCCTCAAAAAATTTTAAAAGAACACGAGATTGTCTTTTATGGAAGGTGTTTGCGTCTTGACTGTGTTTATTTCTGCGAAAGTGAAATTGTGATTATTGACTACAAAACTCAAAAATGCTTAATGACACAAGAAATTCAAACCCAGCTGGAAGGATACATCACTGCATTGCGGCAGATTTATCAACAACCGGTGCGAGCGTTTGTTGTGTGGTTTGGGAATTTTCCGCATTTGGAGATTCTTGAACAAGTGTGTCCACGGGAACAGCTTCCGCAATAACTTCGGGCAGATTATCTGGTTTGATATCAAGAATGGGTGCAACAACTTTGATGATATCAGACGATGTTTGCACCACGGTGTTACTTGCTTGCAAAAACGCAGCGTTTGAAGTTGAAGGTTCATCAAGTGCGATATACATTGCATATTTTGGAATATGACATGGGAATACACTGAAAAATGACAGGAACTTTTTTCTATCAGACCACCCACGAATTGCAGGGTCGTATTTTTCCGATGTCCCAGTTTTTCCGCAGACAGAATATCCGTTAATTGTCGCCCTTCGTGCCGTTCCAATTTGCACAACAGAACGAAGCATTTGTTGAAGATCTAAAATGTTTTGATTTGAAAGAACCTGTTTTTCACGGTTTTTCTTCACATCGTTTCCACCTTTAAGAGTTGTCAGGTTTGTAATTTTACCATCATAGGCAAGCCCACCTGCCATTGCGATAAAATGCGCCGGCGAAACAGAAACGCCATAACCGTACGAAAGTGTGTAGTGCATGTCGTCACGCCATTTTCCTTTTTTGAAAATCGGTTTTGCAATTTCACCTTTTGGCATTTCAATAATTGGGCGTTCAAACATTTTGATATCCTCGTAGAATTGCCGCTGTTTTTCAAATCCCACTTTTTGCACAACAAACGCAACACCCACATTTGAAGAAAATGCCAGAATTTCTTCTAGCGTCATTTCATCTCGAGAGCGGTGGTCATCCTTTACGGAAAAATCCTTATTCACAGGAATTGAAAGAGGTAGGTGCATTATTTGAGTTGGCTTAAAACCGTTTTGAAGTCCCAGAGAAATTGTAAAAACCTTAAACACAGAACCAAGATTAAAAACAGAGGAAAATGGCTGGTTAACATAAGACGGCGAATTTGGCTCGTATTTTCCGTTTGGGTTGAAATCAGGAAGCGAGACTGAGGCAATGATTTCACGAGTTTCAAGGTCAACAATAATAGCCATAGCCCCTTTTGCCTCAAACTTTTCAAGCGTTTTCAACAAATTTTCACGCACAATACTTTGCACCATGGCATCAAGCGAAAGCTGAACTTCTTGCTTCAAAAGTGCTTGATTAAAATGCTTTTCCAAACCCTTAACCCCCTCTTCGTTTGCGTTGATTTTTGATGTGTGACCGACTATATGCGAAAATGTGTTGCCGTATGGGTAAAACCGTGTGTAATATTCACGAAAGAATGCCCCCTCGATTCCTTTTTCAATGATTTTTTTCTTTTGTATTGGGGTAATGTTGTCTTTAATCAAAAACCATCCGTTAGACTCCCCCTTTAAGCGCTCATAAAGCTTTGCCTCGTCAAGTTCTGGGAAAATATCACGAATTTTGATTATCACCGCATTGATATCGATTATGAAAGCGGGGTTTATGTGAAATTCATAAGCGGGAACGCTTATTGCCAAAATGTTGCCGTTTCTATCGACAATATTGTGGCGAAACATCAGGTTTTTATTTGGAATATCGTGCCTTGTCCAATATTCATACATTCCTGCGGAGTTTATGAATAAAATTCGCAAAATTAAAATAATTACCGCTACAAGTATTGTATATGACATTATTCGAATTTTTGACTCCATATTCGATATCCTTATCATGGAAGGTGTTTATAAATTTCGTCAAGGGTCTTTGAAGTGTTTTCCTCCAAGTTGTGGGATTGCAGATCAACCATAATGTGTGCCTGCGTGTAGAATGGTATGCGTTCTGCGAGGATTTTCGTAATGGACTGTGGAGCGTTAATCAATGGACGTTGCAAATCATTTTTTAGTCTTTGTTCAAGTATTCGTGAATTAACATTAAGAAAAATTGAAATGCCACACGATGCAATTTGCGAAATGTTTTCCTCATTTGTGAAAACTCCACCACCGCAGGAAATTATTGCATTGGAGTTCTGGGAATTTTGGCAAATTTCTAAAAGCAAGTTTTTTTCCAGTTGGCGAAAGTATTGCTCACCGTGTATGGCGAAAATCTCCTTAATTGAAAGCTCTGTTTTTTTTTCAATAATTTCGTCCATTTCAATGAACTTTCTGCCTGAAATTTGTGCAAGAGCCTTTCCAATTGTGCTTTTTCCGCAACCCATCATTCCAATAAGGAATATGCGTGTGTTTGCGGTTGTCAGCTTATCAATTTCCTTCAAGTGACTGCGTTGCAATGCAGTTGTGTTAAAATACATTTTTCAAAAAATAACACATGCGTGAAAAAATGCAACATTTTTGTTGACGCGGTTGAAGTTCGATAAACCTTGCCGTTGGAACGAAAAGCGTTGTTCCGTATTTGCTCAATTTTTTATAGAACGAGTATAGTGCGGAGTGTGAGTCTCGGCATTTTGGGAACATACCAATTGTTTTGAAGATTGAGCTGTTCACAAAAATCGACTGGGAAAGACTTATGTCCGTTCTATGAATTTTGTAGTATCCGGAGCTTCCTCTTTCCATCATACAAAGTTTGGTTTTTGTTTTTTTACATCCAAGCAAGCATTTTAACTTTGTGATTAGCGAAGGAAAACGCAGGCAATATTTTTGAATCTCGCATTCTTTGTTGTAGACAGTGGGAATTACAGCAACGGAATTTTCGCGAGAGAGATATTTGCGAAGAATCTCAATTGCGTACTCCCTTGCTATCATTGAAGAATTTGTGACGAAGAACATGTCGTTTTCGTTTTTTGCAAGCTTGAATGCGTTGTTGTGAACTTGAAATTCGCTTGTTTTTGTGGAGTACGATGCGAAAAGGAAACGCTCTTTGACATCTTGCATATTTTCCTCAATATATTGCACGGTTGATGAAAATGTTTCGGAAGGTATTGAAATTACAATTGTAGAGATATCTTCTGATGATATATCCTGCAAGGTATCCATTGTGAATTCAAAATCGCTTGATGGTAAAATTACAAACGAGCAAAGAATTTTCCTGCCTTTAAGTTTAATTTTGGTAAGGTCAAATTTTACTGCGTCTTTTTTAGAATCCTTCCCTTTTGTTGTTGAATTTACTGGTGCGTTTGTTCTTTCGGTTCTGTCCGTTCTTTCGCCGTCTTTGCGTGGGAAGCGGTCGTTTTTGAAGGGTTTGCCGTCAGAACTGCGGCGTTCTTTGAAATTGCTGCGACCGTCTCGTGAACCTTCTCGTGAGCTGTCTTTTGATTTGAAATTTGAATTTCTGTTGTTTGTGCGTGGTTTGTTCATATTTATAATATTATATTTTCATTATTGCCATAACTTGTGATTTTGACGACTCCTTGCTTTTCTTTTCAAGAATATCATCAATTATTTGACTCACAAATCCTTCGTCTTCCTCTTCTTTAAGGGAAATTTCCTCAAATTCAAGTTTTCCAACTTTTTTCACAAGTGCCGCTTTCACTGCGTGTTCTTCGGAAATTCCATCAATTAACTTCAAACGAAGAGCTTCCGACCCCATGTATATCTTCCCATTTGCAACATTAAATGTTTCTTCCGGTGTAAGTTTGCGTTCCTTTGCAACAAGGTTTGCGAAAAACTTGTGGCTTTCATCAATTGATGTTTGCATGTATTCGTCAACTTCCGGACTTGTTTTTTCGAAGGAATCTGGTTGAGCTTTAAACGGAACGGAACGATAAACCTTCATTTTCACGCCAACTTTTTTGGAGAGCTCCTCCAATTGAAGAGTTTGCATCAGAACACCAATTGAACCCGTGATTGATGTTTCATGCGAATAGATTTTCGTTGCACCAAGTGCCGTCATGTAACCTCCTGATGCCCCAAGATCGTATATCAAAGCATAAACGGGAACTTTTGCTGAAAGTTTTTTTATTTCCTTATAAAGAATTTCACTGCCTGTAATTGTTCCGCCTGGGGAATTTATTTTCAAAAACACAC
>CANKQN010000049.1 GCA_947485035.1 Rickettsiales bacterium
CTGAGCATATCTTCACTAGTAATTGAGTCTTGCCTATAGGAGTCATTATTGTTGTTCGTATCGATTTGCATCGTATTGGTGTTAGGATGATTGTTCATATCATTATGAATTAGTTATAAAATAACTATAACATATTTTTTGACGCAATGCAAGAATTTTATCCAAAAACTTTACTGAAAATGTAATCGATATTTTTAGTATGATACGATATATCAAAAATTTCCTCAATTTGTTCTTTTGAAAGCTTTGCTGTAACTTCAGGGTTTTCAATTAACAGAGTTTTGAAATCGTTTTGAGTCTTCTCCTCCCAAATTTTCATCGCATTTTCTTGAACGATGCGGTAGGCGTCTTCTCGTGTAACACCTGCGGTTTCGATGAGCGTGAGCATTACTCGTTGCGAGAAAATTAACCCCTTCAACTTGTTCATATTACGAATTGCATTTTCTTCGTATATCATTAAATTTTTGACCAAACCCGTAAGGCGTTTCAGGGCAAAATCAAGCGTGATGCAAGCATCTGGGGCAATAAAGCGTTCAACTGATGAATGTGAAATATCGCGTTCATGCCAAAGTGCAACATTTTCCATAGCAGGAATGCAGTACGAACGAACCATGCGTGCAAGTCCTGTAAGGTTTTCGCTTAATACCGGATTGCGTTTGTGTGGCATTGCTGAAGATCCTTTTTGTCCTTTTGTGAATGCTTCTTCTGCTTCAAGAACTTCTGTGCGTTGAAGATGGCGAATTTCTGTTGCAATTCGTTCAATTGAAGATGCAATTAACGCAAGGCAGTTGAAAAAATTGGCGTATCTATCACGCGGAATAACCTGCGTTGAAACGGTTTCTTCTGTTAAACCAAGTTCTTTTGCAACGAATTCCTGAATTTTTGGGGAAATATTGGCATAAGTTCCAACGGCACCTGAAATTGCACAAACGCAAGCATCTTCAAGGGCGTAATCAAGGCGTTTAAGGTTTCGCTTAAATTCTTCGTAAAAACCGGCAAATTTAAGACCAAATGTCACAGGTTCAGCGTGAATTCCATGGCTTCTGCCAATGCAAACGGAATCTTTGTACTTCAACGCTTTTTCTTTAAGAACTTCTAGCAAATTGACAAGATTTTCTCTCAAAATTTCGCCAGATTGCTTAATTTGATAGGAAAGGGTTGTGTCGAGTAAATCTGAACTTGTCATTCCAAGGTGTAAATATTTCGTTGCATCGCCACCAACTGATTCAGAAATATTGGTTAAAAAGGCAATAACATCGTGCTTTGTAACCGATTCAATTTCGGAAATTCGTTCCACTGACCATTTTGCTTTTTCCTTAATTTCAAGCACTCGTGAAAGCATTTCCTCGTTTTTTGCCTGTTTTGCCATTTCTTGTGCTGCTAAAATTTCGATATCAAACCAAATTTGATATTTATTTTCCTCTGACCAAATTTTTGTCATTTCAGGGTTTGAGTAGCGAAGAATCATTGCAATGCGAACAGTTTTAATTGGTTTTCAAGTAATAATTGTTGAAAAAGCAAGGAAAATTTTCGTGTTATATGTTTAAAACTCGTGTTTTTTCACTTATTTTTGTTGAGTTAGAAATTGCATCATGAACAAACTGCTTTGCATTTTCAATTGAAATTTCCATGCTAAAATTTTGTGCAAGAAAGCACGCCATTGCGGTTGAAAGTGCACAACCTGTACCACGGATATTTTCAGAAAAAACAATTCGAGGAAGGGAAAATTCCACTTTGTGCGTGGGGAAGTGTAGTGTATCTGTTGCAGATTTTTCGTCCAAAATATGCCCGCCTTTTTCCAATATGTGCTTGCAACCGTGCGAAAATATTTCTTCCACACCGCCAAAAGATTCAAGTTCAAATTGATTTGGTGTGAAAATATGGGTGTGTGGTAAAATATTTTTTTTTATTTTTGCAATATATTCTTCGAAATCTTCCACAAGAACACCTCCAGAAGATGAAACAAGTGGCATATCAACAACCGCAATTGGTTTGTGTTTTGCAAGAAATTCACCAACAACTTCAATCGCTTCAATGGTTTGTAAAAGTCCAATTTTTATAAATTGTGGTTTAAATGGCACTGATTCCAGTTGATTTTGAATGTCATTTTTGGAAAAGCGCACATTGCCCGAAATGCCACCGTGATTTTGAATTAAAAGAGATGGAAATATAGCAAAAGGTTGGATATTTAGCACTTTTGCTATATGACAATCAAGCAAAATGCCGGCAGATGCCGTTGCATCAACACCGGAAATGATTAGAATATTCATGTTTAAACAAGTGCGTCTTTACAATTATCTTTTGTTGTTTCAATATTTCGCACAACATCTGTGCAAAGATTTTTACATGCGAGATAGTTTGTGCCAGAGCTTGCGGACGTGTCAGTGCAGCTTAAGAATAATTTATGTGCTATTGGCACTTGTGAAATTGAGATATTTGATAGTTCATCCATTATAAAGTATGCTTCATCGCCATCTGGAAGAAACCCGGTATATGTTGTTATTCCTGTCACGGATATTTGTCGTGAGTTTGCTACGAGTTTATATTTACCAGAAAGCGATGCTACGGATGGAAGACCGCTTGATGATCTTACAGTGTTGACTGCTGCAAGCGTTGGTATATTTGATGGAGTTCCATTGCTTTTGATTCCCCAGCGATTATATGCTGAACACGTTTTTTTGATGCACTGCATTGCAGCACAAAGGTCAGTTGCTTCAGTGTTCAATATTTTGTTGGCGTTTATGCGTGACTGAGTTGGAATAAGTTCCCATGTAGCATTGCTGCACGAGCGTGAATATTCTACAAGCTCAATGTCGCAATAATTTGAACCAATGCCCGTGGTTTTCTGCGTGATTAATATCGCACCTTTAATCATTACGATACCAAGAATTACGGAGATAATCATACCCCATGAAATTTTACCAAGAAAAAATGCAAAACCAAGTGCAACAACGGAAAATATCATGAAATAAACGGTTGCGTCTTGAATTTTGTTGAAAATTGTGCATACACTTAGCACAATTGGGCTTAATATGCATTGACCATTGTTTTTTGTGTCTGTTGCACCAACACACACAAGGGCTTTATCGCAAGCTTGTGTAAATCCGCACGATGCCGGTTCAGCCAAAGCAGGTCTACTGACCGCAGCTTGAAAAAATAAAATAGCAAAGAAAATTCTTGACAATATCTTCATAAAGTGTGTATACATATACCACATAATGAATTATAATTATAAAATGTCAATCAAAAAAAACGAGCTTGAAGCCATTATTCAAACAAAATTTCCAAATGCAATTTTTGAATGTATTGACACCATTGGCGATGGAGACCATTGGAAGCTGATAATTGAATCGCCTGAATTTGCTAACATGACACGGTTGCAGAAGCATCGCATTGTGAACGAACGAATGAAAGAGGATATCGACCGCCAAATTCATGCAATAGAATTCGTGATTAAATAGCGGTTCAAAGTTTAACTTCAAACTTGCGTGAAATCCATATTGATATTGTGTTTAGAACGAGTGTTGCACAGAATAGAATTGATGCTATCGCGAAGGCTGCCAATGTTTTTGGACTGTTGAATTCTACGTCACCAGTGAGAATTGTGACTATTTGAACAGTTGCCGTCGTGATTGATTCAAGTGGGGATATAGTCATGTTTGCCATCAATCCCGCTGCCATAACCACAATCATAGTTTCGCCGATTGCTCGTGACATTGCAATTATTACAACTGAAACAATTGACGGAGTTATTATGCTTAGCAAAACATTTATTACGATTTCATGCTTCAACGCCCCAAGACTCACCGCCGTTTGACGAATTTCTGCGGGTATTGCGCGAAATGCGTCGTCTATTAGGGTTATCATGTATGGCATGACCATTACGCCGATTACTAATCCTGAAATTAAGGCACTTTCTGCGGAAAATGATTGATAGTGTAGGGTGTTTGAAGCTGCGTAAAGCCAGCGTGATAGTATAAATGCGGCAAAAAAACCATAGACAACCGTTGGAATGTTTGCAAGAATTTCCAGCGTAAACTTGACTTTTCCACAAAATTTTGCTGATGCATATTCTGCGGTATAAATTGCAACCATAATTGCTACTGGCGTTGCAAATGTTATGGCGATGAGTGATGTCATGATTGTGCCTGTGAAAAGTGGCAACACTCCAAAAACTTTACCGCCAAAAAGCTCGTATTCACTTGGCCACCAGTATGTTCCAAAAAGGAAATCCGTGATTTTAACAGACTGCAAAAACACAAAAAATTCTTTGAAAATTGCGAAAACGATAATAAGTGCTATTAAAATTGTGGCAAATGACAGCGTAAGAATTGTGAAATATACGACAGAATCGGAGAATGTTCGGGGGTCTTTGATATATTTAAAATATTTGCGAAATTGTGGTGAAATTTGTGAAAAAAGCGTTTTTTCTTCAAGAATTTTCCTGCGATATACCGTGAAAAATATGGAAATGAGAGATGTGTAAAGCGCAAACGCCCAAAAGCCATCAAGTATTGCAAACGATACAATTCCCAAGAAAAACGAGACATAGGCAAATGTGTATCGATAAAAACGCAAGCTTGGCGTGTAATATTTCAACGCTCCTCGAAATGTGAAAGAGTTGATTGAATTTGTGGTTTTTATGAAAGGAAAAAGCAATAAAGTAACTACAATGCAGAGTAAAATCATTTACCGAGGGTTAGTTGTTACAAACGAAATTCTATGCACGGTTGCCTTTAACTTTTTGCCGCGAATTTCCACAAAAACTTCCTGACCAATTTCATATTGAGATGATAAATATGCTTGTCCTATTGATTTTTCAAGAACTGGTGAGTATCCGCCACTTGTGAGTTTGGAAATTTTTTCCCCTTCGGAGTTGAAAATTTCGTATCCAGCACGTAAAACACCTTTGTCTTCAAGTAAAATTCCAAAGCGTTTTGTTGATGGTTCTTGTGAAATTTTTTTGGCACCGATGTATGTTGTGTGATTTTTTGACATAACCCATGAAAGCCCGGCTGCTATTGGATTTGTTGTTTCATCAAGATCATTGCCATAAAGAGGATATCCAACTTCAAGGCGAAGAGAGTCGCGGGCACCAAGACCAATTGGGCGAACTTTTTCGTTAGAGAGTAATAGTGACCAAAGTTCGTTTGCGAATTTTTCGTCAATTGACACTTCAAAGCCTTTTTCACCCGTATAACCTGTGCGACTAAGAACGATATTTCCGTATTTTTTGTGTACAATCTCCATTGCAGTCATATATCCAATATCTAGAATTTCAGGAAAAATTGCAGATAGAACATCGGATGTTGCAGGACCTTGAACTGCGATTAATGCACGATTTTCCAAGTTTTGGAACTTTGTTTCTGGGAAATTTTGTAGTAAGTGTGCAAGATCGACATTTTTGCGTGAGGCATTCCACACAACAAAAAAGCGATTTTCGGCGAATTTTGTGACAATTAAATCATCAATAATTCCGCCGTTTTCGTTGGTTAAGACTGTATATTTACAAACAGATTCCTTAACTTTTTCGAAGTTTGAAGGTGTTATGCGTGAAAAAATCTCGTTCAAATTTTCGCCTTCAAACATAACCTGACCCATGTGTGAAACATCAAATATTCCGCACGATGATCGTGTCCAGTTATGTTCTTCGATCAAACCTTGTTTGTATTTAACAGGCATTGAGTATCCTGCAAATTCAACCATAGTTGCACCAAGTTCAATGTGAGCTTGATTTAAGGGTGTTTGTAAAATAACTGACATATTATACAGCAAGACGCTTTCTGCCTTTTTTACGACGAAGACCAATGACATCGCCGTTACGTTGTCTTACAAGGAAGCCGTGCGTCCTTTTTCTTTTAACCTTTGAAGGTTGGTATGTTCTTTTTGTAGACATATTTATTTAAGCAAAAGATATTAATGATGAAAAGTGTATATACATTAAGGCAATTAGCCCAGCAGTACATGTGAAAAGGTTGATAAACAAAATGATATTTGAGTATATCAACCGTGCGTTTGTGGATTTTACATAATCTCCAAATAGGGTGGTCGCACGCAAGTAGGAATAAATTCCAAAGCAAACGATGAATATGCTGCATGCAACTGTTGAAATTGGAACAAACAGTGCAAAATTGAACGAAAAGACTTCTGATGAGTTGAATATCACATTAGATATAATGAATATCAAACAAGCAACGACCATGAAAAGTGAGGTTATCTTTTGACAATGATACGAAAACGATGGTTTCATTTCCAAGAAAAATATATTTATAAAAACAACTTTAATTCAAAATATTAATTGTCAAGTTTTTTTTATTGACTTTTATATTTTTCGTATTTCAAAAAATACTTATACATTTATATTTTAGAAGGAGGTAATGAAATTTAAAAAATATTTTTTAATAGTTTTTTGCTTGGTTGCTACAGGAATTTCGCATTTGGCGTTAGCGTCTCGTGGGTTATATTTCAGTGCATCAAAAATGACATCAAGTCAGAAAAATATAATATCAAACTATAATCAGGGTACGGTTGTTGATATTCAAATGTCAAAATTATCACAATCAAACACTGTTGATAACGACGCACTTAGTGGAAAATCTTTTGATTTCACAAAAGACGACACGGCTGGTGCGGGATATTTAAGTTATGATAAACTGAAATCCGCTTTGGATTCAAAATATATGCAGGGCGAAGTTACATTTAAAGTTAAGACACAAGCAGCTGATAAACTAGTGGAGACTTATACAGCGAAAAAAGACGCATCCGTGACTTTAAACAATGCCAATGCCACTATATCATCAGATATAGGCACAGCAGGCACAGCAGGCACAGCACCACTCGTTTCAACAATGACAACAAAACCAACAACTGGTAATTCTCTTACATATACAATATCAACAGATGATAAAGTGTCAACGCCGCAAACTACCACAACAAGTTCAATTATTGCACCAGATTATGATACATCGAATTATTGCATATACGACAAGGCAACAAGAACTCAAGCGTGTGCACCGGTGAATTATATTACTTTCGTCTATGGAGAGCAAAGAACGATTCCAATAACTGATCTTTTTGATAAAATAAAGGAACATGAGGGTGCTAAAGTTCCAACGACGATTAATCGTGATGGAGTTTCGGTGAAAGTCCATCAAGTGCCTTATAATCCGATAAAAACAGCAGCAACAAAAACAACATCAGAAGTATATTATGAACAAGTTTTGTACGAGCCGAA
>CANKQN010000050.1 GCA_947485035.1 Rickettsiales bacterium
TGGCCACCAAATCCGCCTGAATGTCCGCCTCTGCCACCGCCAGAATGACCTCCGCGACCACCACTTCCGCCTCTGCCACCAAACGATGGTTCAGCTGTGTCGGAATCGATTTGACGCAAAATGTTGTTGTGGAATGTTTTATCAGCACGAGTTACAAGCGTAATAGCAGTTCCATTTGCACCACCACGACCCGTTCTTCCAATACGGTGTGTGTAATCTTCAAATGCGCGCGGGGTATCGTAGTTAATAACAACTTTAATGTGTGCAATATCAATACCACGAGCCATAACATCAGTTGCAATCATCACTTTGAATTTTTCTTCGCGGAATTGTTTTGTAATGTTTTCGCGTTGTCTTTGGCGAAGATCTCCGTGAATTGCACGAGCTTCAATGCCATCAGAACGAAGCCATGATTCAAGATCATCAGCCACGCGTTTCATGTTCACGAAAATCAAAATTGTTCCTTCGGTTGCTGTAATTTCTTTCAGAACTGTTGGGTATTTTTCCTCTTCGCGAACTTCAATGAATTTTTGTTCAATGTTAGCATGAGTTTCCTTTGGTGTTTCAATGTTAATTTCAACAAAGTTTTTCAAGTAAGATTTTGCTTGGTTAATAACACTTCCGCGTTTTGTTGCCGAAAACATTAATGTTTGACGTTCTTTTGGAAGGCGTGAAACAATGTTTGCGATGTCTTCTCTGAAACCCATGTCAAGCATTCTGTCGAATTCATCAAGAATTAGAATTCCAAAGTGGGAAATATCAATTGTGCGGCGTTTCATGTGGTCTTGAAGTCTTCCGGGTGTTGCAACGACAATTTTCGGGTTTTTTTTCAAAGCGAAAATTTGAGTATCCATTGAAGCTCCGCCAAAAACACAAGCTGTGTTAATTTGATCACGACCTCTCATCGATTGAATTACCGTGTTAATTTGAAGTGCAAGTTCACGCGTTGGAACCAAAATTAGTGCGTAGTTTTCAGGGTTTTCCAAAATTTTTGTGATTAATGGAATAACGAAAGCACCGGTTTTACCACTACCTGTTTTTGATGAAGCAAGTATATCCTTGCCTTCTAGTATTGCAGGAATTGCCTTTGACTGAATTTCAGTTGGAGCAGTGTAACCCATGGCAGTTAGCTTGTCTATTAAAGACTGTGGAACATTTAGTGTAGAAAAATTTGACATAGATGCAAATAAGTTGATAAGTTAAGAAATATAACGAAAAATTTCAAAGGAAGATTTCTGCAAGTGTTATATAATGTAGTAAATTAACTTATATCAAAACAAACCTGCCAATGCAATTTTTTTTATACATACCACCTTAATTTTTAATATGCAAGAAAAATTTACGAAAAAAATAAAAAAAGTTCTTGACATTTCATTTTATGTGAATTGAGTATGCTGCATAAGCAATTACAAAAAGACAAAATGACAAACTTTAAAATATTGAAAAATATCCGAATGCGAATGCGCTAATAGCGACTATCCGTTTTTCTACAATATTTTTTCCTTATTTTTTTAAGTCCAATTTATGTCACTTTTCCCTTCAAATTTCATTCAATCCGCTTCTTTTGAATTTTTTCCTCCAATATCCGAAAAATCTTTTGCATCACTTGAAGCTAAGATAGTTTCCTGTTTATCATTACCCATGCGCGAAGTTCGTTTCAATAACATACGGAGCATCTAGTTCTGGTCAGGAAAAAACCGTTGCATTTTTGAACTATTTTGCTCAAAGATATCCATCACTTATTTCCAAAATTGCCCTTCATATAACCTGCACGGAAAAGACAAAAATTGAGCTTTTGCAATCTGTTACACACTTTTACAAGTTTGGAATTCGTCAATTTGTGGTAATTCGTGGCGATGGCACAATTCACGCAAACGGCTTTAAATATGCCTCCGAGTTGGTTGAAGTTATTCGCACAAACTTCCTTGATGTTGCAATTTATGTGGCGGGATATCCTGAAAATGATGCAGAACTTGAATTTACAAACAAAAAAATTGAACTTGGAGTGAATGCCTGTATTACACAAGTTTGCTTTGATTCAAAGACAATTGCAAAATTTCGTGATAACCTTAAACTTCCAGTATTGCCGGGGTTGGTTTTGCCAACGGAAAAATCTTTGGATTTCTCCAAAAAACTTGGCCTTGCATTGCCAACTGCGGATATCAACGATCAATCATTATTTTTACGCAAACAAATTGAGGAATTAATTGACAATGGGTTTCATCATTTTCATTTTTATACATTAAATAATATTGATAACCTTTTGTACCTCTTCTATGACTCCATTTGATATAATAGTAATGCAATTTTTCTTTACAATTTGGCCGGGCTTGGCGTTTGCATGTGTAAGTAATACTGCGATTGAATTTGGTCGCAAAAAAGCAATGTGCTTTGGCTTTGGCGATGTTCTTGCACAAGGTGTGTTCAAAGTTCTTGGACTGCTTGGCGTGGGATTTGTATTGCAAGCTCACCCACAACTGTATAAATTCCTGCAAATTGCCGGTATGTGCTACATAATATACTTCGTGTGGCAAATGTTCATTGCAAAAAATTTGAATTTGTCAAGCACTGTGTTTGACCATCAAAATTACAGTGAAAAATATTTTATTCGTAAGGGTTTTATTTTTTCAATTTGCTACATTGCATCTGCGTTAATTTACCTTACAATGTTTTCATCGTTGAAAAGTGATGTAACGATGACGGTGAAAATTCTGCTGGTTTTTTGGATGATGGTCGTGAATATGGCATATCACACTTTTGTTTCTTGGGTTTTCACGCATAAAAACTTGTATCCAATTGTGCAAAAACACTTGGGAACGGTGCGGAAGATATCTCTTGCAATGATTGCCATTTTTGTGTATAAAATGGTAACTGAGATAATTTCAACTTTATAACATATCAAAACCTATTTTATTGTTTAATTTTACTTTCTATGACACACTATAAAAGCTTTGCAACAAATGCAATAAGGGTTGGCTGCGACCCTGACCCCATTAACGGTTCGGTTATACCCGGAATTTTCCAGACATCAACCTATGTTCAGCCGTCCCCCGGAAAACCAAAATTACACGATTACACCCGTTGTGGGAATCCGACTCGTGCAAGTCTTGAAACTTGCCTTGCTTCGCTGGAAGGAGCAGAGCATTGCGTTGTTACGGCATCGGGGCTTGCGGCAATTTCATGCGTTTTGAATTTATTCAAAAGCGGTGCAAATGTTATTTGCGGAAACGATGTTTATGGCGGAACATATCGTATTCTTGCGACAATTTTTGAAGATAGATACAATGTGAAGTGGGTTGATACCACTGATGCAAGCAATGTTCAAAAGGCATGTGAAGAATTTGCAAGCGAAGGAAAGAAAGTTGATTTACTTTGGGTTGAGGCACTTTCAAACCCACTTTTGCGAATTACTGATATTAAGGCGGTTGCGAAAATTGCGAAATCTTTTGGTGCATTGACTTGCGTTGATTCAACATTTTTAACGCCATATTTTCAAAAACCGTTGAACTTGGGGGCAGATTTAGTTGTTCATTCGGCGACGAAATACATTAACGGACACAGTGATGTTATTGCAGGAGCAATTTTGACAGATTCAAAAACGCTTTACGATAAACTGTTTTATGTTCAAAAAACCCTTGGTCCTTCGCTTTCACCATTTGATTCTTGGCTTATTTCCCGTGGGGTGAAGACGCTGAAAATTAGAATGCTTGCGCATCAGGAAAATGCAATTCAAGTTGCGGATTTCCTAAATTCACACCCAAAAATTGAAAAAGTTCTGTATGCAGGTTTGAAGACTCACAAAAATGCGGATATCCTCAAAAGTCAAACTTCGCATGATTTTAACGGCGGCGGAATGATTTCAATTTATATTAAGGGCTCGCAAGACGATGCAAGGAAGTTTGTGGAAAATCTTCGGGTGTTTCAGCTGGCGGAATCTCTTGGTGGGGTTGAATCTCTTTTGTGTATTCCATCGTTGATGACACACGCTTCGGTGCCAAAGGAAATTCGTGATGCAAACGGTGTTACGGATAACCTTGTTCGTCTTTCGGTTGGAATTGAGGGAATTGAGGATTTACTTGACGACCTTAACCAAGCACTTGCAACAATTTAATTTTTTTATTTTTAACTTTTTATCAACTATATGTCAACTACAAAAACAAACCACATCAAAACCGCTTCACTTGGATTTTCAAGGGTAGGGGCGAATCGTGAGCTTAAATTTGCTCTTGAAAAATTCTGGGCAGGGAAAATTTCTCTTACAGAACTTGAACTTGTGGCAAAATCAATTCGTGAAAACAATTGGAAGCTTCAAGCAAATCTTGACTACATTCCATCTGGCGATTTTTCATTTTACGACCATGTTTTGGATTTGTCCTTCGAATTTGGAAATATTCCTTCAAAGTTCAGTGCAATTTCTGATGAAACCGACCGCTACTTTGCAGTTGCCAGAGGATATCAAAAGAATGGGTTTGATTTCCACGCATGTGATATGTCAAAATGGTTTAACACGAACTATCATTATATAATCCCAGAATTTCATGCTGATGTTACGCCGAAATATGTTCAACGCAAATTTGTGAAGCATTACTTGGAAGCAAAGGATTTGGGGGTTAATACTCGCCCTGTAATTATTGGACCTGTTTCATATTTATTACTTGGAAAGGAAAAATCCGCAACAAGAAATGAAGTTTTTGCATCAATTTTGGAATGTTATAAAGCGTTACTTTTGGATCTTAAAACCAATGGTTGTGCTGATGTTCAAATTGATGAACCATTTTTGGCAACGGAAATTGATGCTTCAACAAAAGAACTTTACACAAAAGCTTTTGGCGAGCTTGCAAACATTGGTGTGAACTTACACTTGGTGACATACTTTGATTCCACACAAGAAAACACTGAACTTGCTTTCAGTTTGCCGGTGAAATCTGTTCATTTGGATATCACTGAATTTGCACTTCCAAAACTTCCAAAAACTGATAAGACAATGTCTCTTGGTGTTGTGAGTGGGCGAAATATTTGGAAGAATGACCTTGGAAAATCTGTGAAATTTGTGCGTGAAATTACGGAAAAATTGCCTGAAAATGATGTTGTTATTTCGGGTTCGTGTTCGTTTTTGCATGTTCCATATTCAATTGAAGCGGAAACAAATTTGGACGCAAAAATCAAAAACCGCCTTGCTTTTGCAAAGGAAAAAATTGCTGAAATTGAGTTAATCAAAAATGCAGTAATAGAAGGTAAAATTCTTGAAAGTGAAGATTTTTCCATTTCAAGGAATGCGAAAGTGTGGGAAGAAATTGCGAAATTAAACGGGGATTATTCTCGTCAATCGCCTTTTTCCGTGCGTAAAGAAGTGCAAAAAGCTTTAGGTATTCCGCTTTTTCCAACAACAACAATTGGCTCGTTCCCACAAGATGATTCAATTCGCAAAAACCGTTCGGATTTCAAGAAAGGTATGAAAACTTTAGAACAATACAACGATTTTTGCAAGGAAACCATTCGCGATTGCATTAAACGACAAGAGGAAATTGGGCTGGATGTTCTTGTTCACGGCGAATGCGAACGCAATGACATGGTGGAATATTTCGGTGAAAATTTTGACGGTTTTTGTTTTACTCAAAACGGATGGGTGCAGCCATATGGTTCAAGGTGTGTAAAACCGCCTGTAATTTACGGCGATGTTTCAAGAACTCAGGCAATTACCGTCGAATGGGCGAAGTTTGCACAATCCTGTAGTAAAAAACATGTTAAGGGAATGTTGACAGGTCCCGTGACTATTCTGAAATGGAGTTTTGTTCGCGATGATATTCCGCAGGAAATTACCTGCAAGCAAATTGCTTTGGCATTACAGGAAGAAGTTCTTGACCTTGAATCTGCTGGAATTAAAATCATTCAAATTGATGAACCTGCAATTCGTGAAGTGCTGCCTGTGAGGAAATCCAAATGGAACGAAGTTCTTTCGTGGGCGGTTGATTCATTCAAAATTTCGTGCCAAAAAGTGCAAGATGAAACACAAATTCATACCCATGTTTGCTATTCTGAGTTCAACGATATCATTTCGCACATTGTTGCACTTGATGCCGATGTTCTTTCGATTGAATCTTCAAGGTCAGATTTGGAAGTTTTGAGTGTTCTAACGGACGGCGGTTACAAAAATGATATTGGTCCGGGTGTTTGGGATATCCATTCGCCAAGAATTCCTTCAAATGAGGAAATTCGTAAAATTATTGTGAAGGCATTGGAAGTTTTGAAGCCGGAACAAATTTGGGTGAATCCTGATTGTGGGTTGAAAACTCGTAAATGGGAAGAAACGGTGGAATCGCTGAAGAATCTTGTTGCCGTTGCAAAAGAGTTCAGAGGATAGTTTGCGGAAAATTTGTTGGTGATTTCAATTTGTAAAGATTTTAATTAATTCTTGACTTCCTTAATTTTTAAGTCCAAATTCAGTCTTAAAAAGTTAAGGAATAATGGAACAAATGTTGATATCTCACAAATTTTCACCAACAATTTTAAGAAAATACGACATTCGTGGAGTTGTAGGAACTGACCTCAACCCTTCCGATGCCTACGCACTAGGGCGTGCGTTTGTGGAATATCTTGCGTTGCAAAATCTTGAAAAAACCATTGCCGTTGTGAAAGATGCTCGTGCTAGCGGTGTTGTGTTGAAAGAGGAGGTTATTCGCGGAATTGTTGATGGTGGCGGAACTGTTTTTGATTGCGGGGTTGGTTCAACTCCAACTTGTTACTTTGCTTCGCATCATTTGAAAACATCGGGGTTTATTGCGGTAACAGGTTCGCATAATCCAATAAATTACAACGGTTTTAAATTTGGAATTACAGGGCAAGCTTTTAGTGAGGAAAAAATTCTTGAAATTGCAAATTTAGCACAAAACTTGGAAAATGTTAGTGGTGGAAAAGTTATTGATTCTTCATCTGTGAAAAATGATTACATTGAACGAATTTTGCAAGATATTCCACAAAATCAACA
>CANKQN010000051.1 GCA_947485035.1 Rickettsiales bacterium
AATGCTTCGCTCAAAAGGAGTGGTTGAAAAATTTGTCGAATTTTTTGGTGAAGGCTTGCTTTCGTTAAGCCTTGAAGATAGAGCAACAATTGCAAATATGGCACCTGAATATGGTGCAACTTGTGGAATTTTCCCAATTGATGAAAAAACAATTGATTATTTGACGCTGACTGGTCGCCATGAAGAGCAAATTGAAATTGTGCGTGAATATGCAAAAGCACAAGGGGTTTTTGGTGGAAATAATAACGCTGAATTTACAGAAACTTTAGTTCTTGAACTTGACAGCGTTAAGCCCTGTATATCAGGACCAAAACGCCCGCAGGATCGCCTTGATTTGGAATCGGTCGTGCAAAACTTCAATGAAACATTTGCCATAAATAATGAAATAATTGAGCCAAAAACTTTAAGTAACGGTTCTGTTGTTATTGCAGCAATAACTTCTTGCACAAATACTTCAAATCCATCGGTTTTGATAGCAGCGGGGCTTTTAGCAAAAAAAGCGGTTGAAATGGGATTAAAAGTGCCATCATTTGTGAAAACTTCGCTTGCACCGGGTTCAAGAGTTGCCGAAAAATATCTTGCACAGTCTGGTCTTCAAAAATATCTTGACGAACTTGGTTTCAATGTTGTTGGTTTTGGTTGCACAACTTGCATTGGAAATTCAGGACCATTAAAGCCCGAATTTGAAAAAGAAATTTCAGAAAAAAACCTTACAGTTGCAGGAGTTCTTTCGGGAAATAGAAACTTTGAAGGAAGAGTTCACGCCCTTGTAAAGGCAAATTATTTGGCGTCGCCTCCGCTTGTTGTTGCTTACGCAATTCTTGGAACTGTTCGCAAAGACATTCTTTCAGAAGCAATTGGTGTTGATTCAAATGGAAATGAAGTGTTTTTGAAGGATATTTGGCCATCAAACGACGAAATTCAAGCCGTCATGAAACAGTTTGTTACTCGTGAAGTTTTCGTTGAAAAGTACGCCAATATTTATGAAGGAACAAAAGAATGGCAGGAGATCAAAGTTATTGAAAGCGATGTCTATGCTTGGCAAAATTCTTCAACTTACATCGAAAACCCGCCATATTTTGAAGGAATTAACAAAGATTCTTCTGGTAAAATTGGCGACATTCTTCACGCAAAACCATTGTTAATTCTTGGTGATTCTATTACAACTGACCACATTTCACCAGCAGGAAACATTGCAAAAAACTCGCCTGCTGGGAAATTTCTTGAATCAAACGGTGTGCAATCTGCGGATTTTAATTCTTATGGGGCAAGGCGTGGTTCGCATTCTGTTATGATGCGTGGAACTTTTGCAAATATTCGCATAAAAAACGAAATGGCAGTTAGCACTGATGGCACAGTAAAAGAAGGTGGATATTCCAAAAATTTCACAACAGGTGAGGTTCTTCCGGTTTATGATGTTGCGATGCATCACAAACACAATGGTACACCAATGGTTGTAATTGCAGGAAAGGAATATGGCACAGGTTCTTCGCGTGACTGGGCAGCAAAAGGGACTTATCTGCTTGGAGTAAAAGCCGTTATTGCTGAATCGTTTGAACGCATACACCGCTCAAACCTTGTTGGAATGGGAGTTTTACCGTTCGTTTTTAAAGATGGTGATAATCGCAAAACATTGAACTTACAAGGTGATGAATTAATTTCCATAAAAAATCTTCAAAATCTTACACCTTCGCAAGAAGTGCAGGCTGAAATTCAATATTCCAACGGTTCAACTAAGGAAATTACACTAATTTCACGAGTGAACACCAATCCGGAACTTGAATACATAAAAAACGGTGGAATTATGCACTTTGTAATTCGTAATACGGCATTGAATTTGGAAAAATCTGAATGCAAAACCAATTATAAAGCCAATTGTCAATCAAAATGTGAATACAAGCATTGGAATTGTATTAAGGCATTTTTTGCGAAATTTTTCTGCTGCGATAAGTCGAAATGTTGCGAAAAAAAGTAAATTTTGGGGAGAAATCCCCATTTTTTACCGCAAAAACTCACAAAAACCTATTTTCCAATACAAAACGACGAAAAAATTTCGCCAAGAATGTCCTCATTGCTGACATCACCAATTAAAAGCGAAATATTGTGAAGTGCAAGGCGAAAATTTTCGGAAATTAGCTCTGCCGGCAAAGTTAAATCCGTTTTTTCAAGCGTGGATTTTGTGGAAAGAAGGATCGATTTTTGCCTTTCGTTGCATGCAAATCCCACCGATTGCATTTGCGAAAGTTGCTCCGTCAAAATTTCGTGAATTTTGCGTTCAAGTTGGGCAAAATTGCCTTGTGAAATATTTACAAATCCAGTGCCACACTGTCTTTGTTGATGAATATCACTTTTTGTGAAAACTGTAATAACCTCGCCGCAAAAGTCCTCAATTGCAATTGTGTCTTCTTCAAACTCCTTCAAAAGTAGGATAATATCCGCCTGTTTCGCGATATTTTTTGCTCGTTCAATGCCAATTTGTTCAATTTCATCGTTGGAATTGCGAATGCCGGCGGTATCAACAAATTCCACTTTGAAGCCGGAAATATTGACGATTTTACGGATTGCGTCCCGAGTTGTGCCCGCAATTTGCGAAACAATTGCATCGCTACTTTCCGTTATTCCGTTGAAAAGTGAAGATTTCCCAACATTTGGCTTACCAAGTATTGCGATTTGAACATCGAAATTTTCCTTTTTTTGTGAAAATTTAATGGTTTTTTGCAGATTTCCCACCAATTCATCTCTAATTTCCTCAATTTTTGTCAAAAATTCGAAGGAAATCGCCTCTTCTTCGGAAAAATCGATAAAAGTTTCAAGCAGTGCGATAACTTTGATGATATTTTGCTTAATTTGTTCGTAATAGTCCTTGCAAATGCCGTTTAATTCGTTAATCGCAAGTTTGTGTTGCACATGGCTTTGGCTTAAAATGAGTTTATTAATGCCCTCCGCCTGTGTGAGTGAAATTTTCCCGTTTTGCACCGCACGCATGCAAAATTCCCCGTTTTTTGCGAATGCAAAATTTGGCAAAGATGCAAGTAGCGAAAGGAATTTTGATACTATAAAGCTTGAAGCGTGCAAAGATATTTCAATAACATCTTCGCCAGTGAAAGACTGTGGATTTTTAAAAAATAGGGCGATTGCATCGTCAATTTGCTCGCCATTTTCCATAATTTTCACACGCATCGCCTTTCTGTGTTCAATTTTTTCAATGTTTGGAATGAATCTTGAAATTGTTAAAATATCACGACCGGAAATGCGTATTGTGCAAACTGACGAGTTGATATGATTGTTTATTGGGGCGAAAATTGTAGTCATTTTTATTCTATGTCAATGAAATTTGTGCGTGAATTATAAAATTCCGTCACTTGTTTTGCTTTTTGAATCTGCCACGATTTTATATTTGCGTGATGTCCAGAACGAAGGACGGTTGGCACTTCAAGTCCATTCCAAATTGCAGGTCTTGTATATTGCGGATATTCCATGAGATTTTTAAATGGGGTATTTGGTGAATAAGATTCTTCGTGTAGCGATGCAGAGTTTCCACAAACTCCATCAAGAAGTCTTATAATTGACTCCATAATGCACATTGCGGCAACTTCTCCGCCGAATAAAACAAATTTTCCAATGCTAATTTCTGTAATGTTGTAAAATTCTACAAGGCGAAAATCAACGCCCTCAAATCTTCCGCAAATTATTATTATATCCCTTTCAGATTCTGCAAAATATTGAGCAGAATGTTGCGTGTGCATGAATCCTCGTGGTGATGTCAATAAAATATGTGGTTTGTGCGAATTTTTTATACAATCATCAAGAGCATTGCCAATAACATCGGGGCGCATAAGCATGCCTGAACCCCCGCCATAAACTTCGTCGTCCACTTGTTTATGAATGCCAATACCATAGTCTCGCAAGTTGCAAACTTGTAAATTCCACGCAACTCCCATAGATTTTGCCGGCAATGAAATGCCAAGAGTTCCGGGGAATACCTCGGGGAATAGTGTTATTACCGTAATTTTCATTTGTTTATAGTAAAAAAATCCTCACATTTTCTCATAACCCAAAAAACTCTTCAAATGTTTGGTTTTTTGCTTGATTCAAACACAGTTCAAACGCTGCATTTGTTGCCTTTTCTTGTGAAACCGTTGAACTTCCGATGCACTTTTTTGCAAATTTATCATTGGAATTAAACTGTATGATATCAATTGTAAGACCCGACATAAACATTCCATTAACATGCGTTGTTTGCACTGATGTTTTGTATGTTATCACGCTGTCGGATTTTTGCAAAAGTGTGAATTTTTTCGCGAAAACGAAGCTTAGTGTGTCGTGAATTATTGGGTTGGTATTGACGATTTCAATTCTATGCTTAGTTCCAAAATTATTGTATTCATCAATTATTGCTTGGCAGAAGTTGTCGTTCATTGTGAAGCCAAGGGCGTTGTAAAACCGTTCAAGTTCAGTATACTCTGTGCATTGTGCGTTAATTTTGTTAATCATTTGCACTTTTGTGATAATGTTTTTCGTGAAGTTGTATCGCTCAATTTGAGGCTTAATTTTTTGCCCTTTTTTCAGAAGGTTATCGTTTAGGAGGTCGACAATTTTCTCTCGTGCAACTGAAACGATTGCGTAATATTGACCATCTGTAAATTTGGTTTTTTCAATTTTATAATTTTGAATGTTAATGTTTGGAGTTTTAATCTTCACCGTCTTTTTATAATCATTAGCAAGTTCTTTGCCGGCGATTATATCTTGCATCGTTGTGACGGATGAAAGGGAAATGTAGACTTTCTCCTTCAAATTTGCCAGTGCGTTTTCAATTGCGGCGTTTCTCTCGGATGATTCTCCCGTGCCGTAAAGTGTTGTTTCGTTGTTTTGTGGCTCTTCAAGAAACCATTTTGGTGGTTCTTGAGTGTTTATTTCAGCAGACTTTCCACAGCCGGTTAAAATTATTGCGGATATTATTATGAATTTGAACATTATTGATTCCTAGTTTCAAAACAGTGTTAAATTGAACAAAATAACTATTCAAGTTTTTTATATGCTTCAAAATCTTTTCAAACGAAATTCAGCAAGTCAAACAACAAATTCTGTTTTTCAAACGATGTTTATTGGGGGAAATGCCGCAAATTGGACACAAAGTAATTACGAACAATTTGCAATGGAGGGTTATGTGCGAAATGTTGTTGCACACAGATGCATTGCAATGATTTCAAGATCTGCTTCATTCATTGATTTCAAATTTGGAATTATTGACCAAAACGGCGTGTTTTTAGAAAACACAACGCACAATTTGCTAAAAGTTTTTGCAAGACCAAACCCCCAAGATTCCTGCTACGACCTTCTGGAAAAAATTTACAGTTATAAGCTTATTTGGGGAAATGTTTTTCTTTTAGTTCAACCAAATTTTGAAGGCACAATTGCTTCAATTTCGTGTTTAAGACCAGATAGAGTAACAGTTTTAAGCAACGATGAAGGTGATGTTATTGGGTATCGTTATAAAAAAAACAAAAAAACGAAGGAAGATTATCTAATCAACAACGATGGTTCATGCAATATTATTCACATAAAATCGTTCAATCCGTTAAATGATTTTTATGGTCTTTCTGCAATGGAATCTGCAAAGTATTCGATTGATCAGCATAATGAAGCGGCAAAATATTCAAAATCCTTACTGCAAAATTCAGCAAGGCCCTCCGGTGCATTAGTTGTGAAAGCGACGGAATATAACAACGGAGGAAAGCTTACAAAAGAACAGTTTGAAAATTTGCGAGAACAGTTATACACTCAGCATTCAGGCGTTGAAAACAATGGGAAACCGCTAATTTTAGAAGGCGGACTTGACTGGAAAGAAATGTCAATTTCTCCGCGAGATATGGACTTCATTGAAAATAAACATGTTGCTGCAAGGGAAATTGCTCTTGCATTTGGGGTGCCTTCTCAACTTTTGGGCATTCCCGGTGATAACACTTATTCAAACATGGTGGAAGCTAGGGCATCGCTTTGGGAGCAAACAATAATTCCACTTGTGCAAGATGTGGCAAAAACCTTAGAGCGTGGACTTGGGGCAATTCTAACAGATGACGACCTTACCATTCAGTTCGATAGAACGCGGATTTCTGAACTTTCAAAGTAAAAAACCATAACTTGGGGTTGCAAAATCCCCCGAGGGGTTCACGACAATTCGTCGCTTACCCCTCAAAAAATTTTGCCTTCCGTTCTTATATCAATTCCTCATTGGTGGAATCTTCAATTAACGGGGTAATTTCAAGATTTTTTGAATCGGAAATTTTGGAATCAAGTTTGGAAAGCGATAGCATTTCTTTGAACTGACTTTCAAGGTTGCCACGCCCTTCAGTTAGCTGTTTTTTTGCAGTTTCAAAAGATTTCGTTGCGTTTTCAAGACCTTTTCCAACGCCGTCTAAACTTCCAACGAAGCCTTGGAATTTGTCATACATAAGTTTTGCTCGTTCAACAATTTTTTGAGTATTCTTATTTTGCATATCAATTTCCCAAAGATACTTTATGGTTTGAATCATTGCAAGTAGTGTTGAAGGGCAGACAAGTGCAATTCGTTTTGCCCAAGCTTTTTGGTATAAATCTGGTTCTTCGTGAACGGCTAAAAAGTAAGCTGATTCAATTGGAATGAACATCATGGTGAAGTCGGGTGCGTTAAGTTTTGCATTATCGTGATATTTCTTACCTGCAAGCCCAGTAATGTGTGCATTAATTGAACCCAAAAAGCCTTTGATTTCATCGCGATTTTCCGTTGCACAAAAGCGTTCGTAGTGTGTGAGCGAAACTTTGGAATCAAGAACGATATGCTTTTTATTTGGAAGATGAATTATGAAATCGGGTTGTTGAAGCTTTCCTTGTTCGTCGCGTAAATCCATGCCTTTGCCTTGCTCGGTGTATTCTTTTCCTTCAGTAAAACCGACAGATTCCAA